>NZ_JBEXFB010000023.1:70584-169520 GCF_040606575.1 Streptomyces sp. NPDC005402 | reverse complement strand
TGACCTTCCGATCAAGATCAGGTTCAGGCGAAGACCACCCAGAGGGTCACTTTTGATCCGCCGTCAGAGGGTCAGAATTCAGGCGTCGCCGAGACCGTCGGCGGCCCTGGCGCGCCTACCCGGCCCGGCGCGCAACAACGTCGAGGGCACCCCGATCCCCGGCAGCGTCCACGCCCGCCCATTCCTGCCCTTCCACTCCTCAATTCCAGCCTGGGCATGGGCGAAGGGGGTCGCAACGAGGATGTCAGCGGCCCGACCACGCCATAGCCCTGTGGTGACCTGGGCGGACTCCGGGACGCTGTGAAGGCCAGCGCAACACCTGGCGCAACCCGGGGCCCACTCGGTCGGGTGAAGACGACGGGATCGGAGAACTTCTGCGGGCCCCGGCGCAAAACCGGGCATGTGGGAGATCACTGACGCGCACGTAGCAGAGCCGGGCCTGGCCGTAGTGGAGATCGCGGCCACCGATGACGAAACCGCCTTCGCCCTTCAGGAATTGCTCGCCGCGCGGTGTGCGATCGCACCGGCGGACCGTACAACCCGGGAACCCCGCAAGCCCGGTGTACGGCTGCGCTGCTCCCTGGACCTGCGCCAGGAGCCCGGCTCGTAACCCTGCGGGCGGCCGTGTCCCGCTGACCAGCCGTGGTCGGGCTCATGGTCGGGCCGGTGGTCGGGTGTGCTCGCGCCGCTCGGTTTGCGGGCGGACAGCCCGGGTGGATGGCATGGGGCTGTGACGTTGCAGCCCCAACCGCCTGTCGTCAATCTCCGCCGCCGTCCTCACCCTGGAGCGTCAACCCTGAAGACGCTCAGTGCTTGAGACTGGTGCGCTGATATCCCTCGCGGGATTCGGACGCAACGCCAGCCAGTCGATACCTGTTGCCAGAGGAAGACGTTCCCGATGAGCACCACTGTCAGCAGCGACAGCAGAGGCAGGAGCAGGTCCTACGACATCTCCTCGACGCATTACTGACCTTTTCGGGTTGCGTTCGGGTGGTGACGGTTCGCACGAGGCGACAGGACTTCAGGCATCGCCAAGGACCTGCGGGTGAGCGAGCGTTCGGTGGAGCTCTGGAGCCGCAACTGGCGTGAACGCGGCATGGAGGGTCTGAAGTCGCAGGGGCCCGCGAAACTGCCGAAGCTGTCAGACGAACGGTTCGTCCTGCTGGAAACGGAGCTGCCCAAAGGGCCGGCCGCGCATGGCTGGGAAGATCAGCGGTGGACGCTGGAAGGCGTCCAAACGGTGATCGGCCGCCAGTTCGAGGTCAGTTGCTCGATCGCGGGAGTGTGGCGGCTGCTGCACCGTCACGGCTGGTCCTGGCAGAGGCCGGCCCGTCGCGCGCTGGAACGCGACGCCCATGCGGTCGAGCTCTGGAAGAAGGACGTGTGGCCGCAGGTGGAAGGACCGCGGCGGCGCTCGGGACCTACATCGTAGCTCCGCAGCCATTGCGGATGATGAAGGTTTACGAGGCGCGGTCAATGACCGCCTGTACACAAGGGTGTGGGTGCCGTAAGAAGACGCCGTGGGTGTGGACGGCGCGCCGGATGCGGGGGATGAGCTCCGGCAGGATCGTCGCCCGGGTAGAGGCACTGGTGGGCTGTCGGTATTCGAGGGTTGCAGTATTCGCCGTAGGGCGAGCAGTTCCGTACCCGGCTCGGTCACGTCGGCGGTGACAAGGTGTAAAGCTCTCGCCGAACGGGCGCTGTCTGCGCGAAGACGCCGGAGCAAGAAGAAGACCGGAGCGCGGGCGGCCGGCGCGGGTTCACCGCAAGAGGCTGGTGCGGGCCTTCGCCCTCTGCCACCGCGCCATACGGCCCCCTCCCTGCAGCGGCAATCCCGCGCGGCAGAAGGCTCACCCGGCGCTACGAGGTTCACGGCGCCGGTACGGCACCGATCTGCTGCATCACCCCGAGGAGATCGGGCTGGCCCCGTTCGCCGACGATCCGGCCCTCGGCCAGGTAGTAGAAGTTCATGGCCTGCACCGAGATCTGGTTGCTGCTCGCCGGGATCCCGAAGAATTCACCGTCGTGGGTTCCCCGCATGGTGAACCGCGCGGCCACGGTGTCGCCTTCGGTGACCGTCTCCTCCAGCGTCCACTGGACGTCGGGGAAGGCGCTGCGCATCATCCCGATGACTTCCATGTACCCCTCGGGCCCTCGCAGTGGTTCCGGGTGGCTTGGCGCGTGGAACACCGCGTCCGGAGAAATGACCTCGCGGGCGAGATCCTCGTTGCCCGTGTTGATGAACTCGACGAAACGGTTCATCACTGACTCGGTGGACTGCGATGGCATCTTGCTGTGCCTCTCCAGAGACGTTTGGGCGGGTACTTGGGAGCGTAACATCGAATCGATGTTCACATCGATTCGATGTTCGCGTGCGAAGATGGACTCATGCTGGAACTCGCGATACTCGGCTTCCTCGCCGAGGGGCCCCTGCCCGGACACGAGCTGCGCCGCCGCATCTCACAGCTGACCGGCTATACGCGGCCGGTCAGTGACGGCAGCCTGTATCCGGCGATCAATCGCCTGACCAGGGCGGGCTTGATCGAGCGGCGCGCCGACCCGGCCGCGGGGGCGGCCCGGTACGTGCTCAGCCTGACCGCGGCCGGGCGGGCCGAAATGCTTCAGCGCCTGCGCAAGCCCGCCGACCACGAGATCACCGACTTCACCCGGTTCTACGTCGTCCTGGCCTTCCTCTCCCACCTGCCCGACGTGGCCGAACAGCACGCGGTGCTGCGCAGACGGCTGGAATTCCTGGAAGAACCGGCGAGCTTCTTCTACTACAACGAGCGGCCCCTGCGTGCCGAGGAGATCGCCGACCCCTACCGGCGGGGCATGCTGCTCACCGCCCGCGCCACCAGCCGCGCCGAACGGACCTGGCTGCGCGAGACCCTCGGGGAGGAACCGCCCGCATTCGACACCGCACGCACCGACAGCGATCCGCATGCGCCCGCCGCTCCCGCGAGCTGACTGTCCACGGAGGTACCCCCATGCTTGCATCCTGGTACGACGCCCAGGGCCCCGCCGCCGATGTCCTGCACGTCGGTGAACTCCCTGATCCCGTCCCCGGCCCCGGCGAGGTCCGCGTCCGCGTCACCGTCTCGGGCGTCAACCCCGGCGACACCAAGAAACGGCGCGGCTGGCTCGGCTCGTCCATGCCCTTCCCGCGGGTGATCCCGCACAGCGACGCCGCCGGAGTCATCGACGCCGTGGGCGCCGGAGTCGACGTCCACCGCATCGGACAACGGGTCTGGGTATACGGCGCCCAGTCCTACCGCCCCTTCGGCACCGCCGCCCAGTACACCGTCGTACCCGACCACCAGGCCGCACCCCTGCCCGACCACCTCAGTGACGAGCTGGGCGCGAGCCTCGGTATCCCCGGCATCACCGCCCACCGCACCGTCTTCGCCGACGGCCCGGTCGACGGCCAACTGGTCCTGGTCCACGGAGTTCTCGGCGGCGTCGGCTCCCTGGCCGCCCAGCTCGCCCACTGGGCCGGCGCCACCGTGATCGCCACCGTCCGCCGCACCGCGGACCTCGACCGCGTCGACCCGGCCGTCGCCCACGCCATCGCCCTGGACACTGACGAGCCCGCCGCTGCCATCCGCTCGTACGCGCCGCGGGGCGTCGACCGGATCATCGAGGTCGCGCTGTCCGACAACGCCGATCTCGACAACGCCGTCGCCGCCCAGGGGGCCGTCATCGCCGCCTACGCCACCCGCGCGGACCGCACTGAGATCCCCTTCTGGCCTCTGCTGTTCAACAACGTCACCCTGCGGCTGCTCGGCAGCGACGACTTCCCCGCCGAGGCCAAGCGCCAGGCCGCCCGCGACCTCACCTCCGCCGCCGCCGTCGGCGCCCTTACTTTCGCCGTCGGCGACTGTTACCCGCTGGACGACATCGCCAAGGCCCACGACCACGTCGACGCCGGCGGTGGCCGCGGCCGCATCCTGGTCACCCTCCCCCAGTAGCGCAGACTCGGAACGCTGCCCTGCTCAACTGCCTAGCCGTTGCGGGACATGACGTTGGTGACACAGGCCGATGTCAGTGAAACCAAGATGCTTCGACGGGTATCGGTCGGGTACCGTGCGGGCCATGTCGAGTCCTGAGTCAGACAAGGTGGGGGCTTTCGGTCACGCCGTCAGCCCCCTGAACCACTGAGCACGTAGCCCTGTCGTCGCGCCGCATTCTGCGGCCGGGCGAGTGTGCCCTTGGGGCTGGCCGCGGTGACGAGATGACCTTCTCGTGCTTCTCCTCACCTCGGAGCCACTCGATGCCTCTCCCGCTGTACCTGCTTGCCATGGCTGTTTTCGCCATGGGCACCTCGGAATTCATGCTCGCCGGCCTCTTGCCGGACATCGCCTCAGACCTCGATGTCACAGTCGGGACAGCCGGAACGCTCACCTCGGCCTTCGCGGTCGGCATGATCGTCGGCGCCCTCCTTGTGGCCGCGCTAGCCCGCAACTGGCCCAGGCGCTCCAGCCTTCTCGGGTTCATCCTCACTTTCGCGGCAGCTCATGCCGTGGGCGCCATCACCACAAGCTTCCCGGTCCTGCTCGCCACCCGGGTCGTCGCCGCGCTCGCGAACGCAGGGTTCCTTGCCGTCGCTCTGACGGCTGCCGCCACGCTGGTCTCACCCGACAAGAAGGGACGTGCGCTTGCAGTGCTGCTGTCAGGCACGACAGTGGCCACGATCGCCGGTGTCCCTGGCGGCGCGGTGCTCGGCACGTTACTCGGCTGGCGGGCCACCTTCTGGGCTGTCGCCGCCCTCTGCCTGCCGGCGGCTCTCGGCATCCTGAAGGGAATCCCGGCAGGACGTGATGAGGATGAGGCGACTGACAGGCCGGCGTTGCGAGCGGAGCTCGCCCAGCTCACACGGCCGCGCTTGATTCTGGTGATGCTGCTCGGAGCGCTGGTGAACTCGGCAACCTTCGGCAGCCTCACCTTCCTCGCCCCCGTGGTGACCGACAGCGCCGGGTTGAGCGAGTTGTGGATCTCTGTCGCTCTGGTGCTCTTCGGCGCCGGATCCTTCGTGGGCGTCACCGTCGCTGGCCAGTTGTCCGACCGGCGTCCTGGTCCAGTCATCGCCGTCGGCGGCCCGTTGCTGCTCATCGGCTGGCCAGCCCTGGCGATGCTGGCCAACGAGCCGGTCGCCCTGTTCATCCTCGTGTTCGTGCAGGGCGCACTGTCGTTCGCGCTGGGCAGCACGCTGATTACGCGGGTCCTCTACGAGGCCGCAGGAGCCCCCACCATGGCCGGCTCGTATGCGACCGCGGCGCTCAACGTGGGCGCCGCCGTCGGCCCCGTCATCGCTGCGGCCACCCTCAGCACCGAAGCCGGGGACCTCGGGCCGCTCTGGGCAAGCGGACTCCTCGTCGCGGCCGCGCTGCTCATCGCGTTCCCACTCCTCACCACCATCACGGCCGGCCGGAACACCGAGGTGGTCCGGTGACACATGCGAACGCCCCCTTGAACATCGAGGGAGGCCGAAGGCTCGTGGAGCGCTGCCGCGCCCGTCCGATCGCGCACGTCGCCGCCGAGGCCGGTGTCTCCCGCGCCTGTTTGTCCAAGTGGAAGAACCGGTACGGCACGCACGGCGAAGTAGGGCTGCAGGACCGCCCAAGCGTCCCGCGATCCTCACCGACCCAGACCCCACCCGATGTCGTCGAACGGATCGAGCGGTTGCGGGGGGACAACAAGTGGTCCGCCCGCCGGATCACCCTCGAACTCGCAGGCCAGGGCGTGCGGATCAGCGAGCGCACCGTAGGCCGGTGGCTGCCGCGCCTTGGCATCAACCACCGCCGGTTCCTCGACCCCGACGGCTCGGCCAACAGGCGCCCGTGGTGAACGGGTTCTGGTGGCTCATGCAGGGAGACACCCGAATCGGCGAGCTACGGCAGTACGCAGTTGATCAGCCGACGTTCCTCTGCCACTTCGTCCCCGGCCCCGGGTGGGAAGTAGTCCAAAGTCACTTCGAAAGCGAATGAGCGGCGTGAGCCCGCGCTGGAACCGTAGGACAAGCTCAGCAACCCTGCCGTGTAGCACCCTTGGTGCGCCTGGCCGACGGCAGCGGGTGTCAACGCTCTCCGGAGCCCAGAGACCCGCCCCAGCCACTCACGAGCAGCAGCCAGCAACACCACCCTGCAACCGAGCAGCACAAACGGCAGCGCCCCGGACGAGGGAGCAGTCCGGGGCGTTTCGACACCTCTCCGCAAACGGCATCGAGCACTCCGAGTGCCGCACCAGCGGTCTGGTATGCGGCAAGCCTCGCTCATGCCATCGTGCGGCAACTGCCGTACAACCCCTCGGCATCTCATGGGTCTTGTTCACGAGGAGTTCGTCTCACTGGAGGTTGAACGACATGGTCTCGAAGCGGATCGCACTGGGCCTGGCGGCCGTCACCACATTGGCGGCGTCGGCCTGGGCCGCCGCGGCTGAGCCGCAGGCCTCCGCGGCCGTACCGACCGGTCCGCGGGCCGACTTCGATCGCGACGGCAGAGCGGACATCGCCATCGGTGCCCCTGGCGGACGGGTGGGAGGCGGGGCGGGGGCCGGATACGTGTCGATCGTGTACGGCAACGGCGAGACCGCTACGTTCAGCCAGAACACGGCGGGTGTGCCCGGAGCGGCCGAGGCGAATGACAAGTTCGGGCAGACAGTGGTGCCCGTGGACCTCGACGGCGATGCGTACACCGATCTTGTGGTCGGGGCACCCGGCGAGCGGATCGGCCAGGTGCAGGCCGGCATGCTCATCGTGTTGTGGGGCGGGCCGGACGGACTCGGCCAGGCCACCGCCGTGGACACCGGCGCGAGGGGCGGCGGCGCAGTGGGAGCGGTGGTCGCGGCCGGCGACTTCGACGGCGGCCGACGGGTCGACCTCGTGGTGGAAGCGCCCGGGGTTGTGCGCCTGCTGAGCGGGATCGGCCGGGACGGCAAGCCCGCCAAGGATTCCTCGTTCTCGCTGTACGACGCCGAGGGTGCCGCCGTGATTGTGCGCGACCTGTCCTCCGGAGACGTCAACGGGGACGGGGCCGCCGACCTGGTTGTGACCGTCACCGACTACGAGGAGGGAGACTCCTGGCGCAGTGCTCTCTACCTGGGCGGCACGTCAGGTCTCACCCGGGTGGGCATCCTCAACGCGGCGAACGGCAAGCGCCTCAACGGTCAGCACACCGCCATCGGGGACGTGAACGGCGACGGCTACGGCGACATCGTGGTCGGCCACGGTGAGGAATGGAACACCGACTCCGGCCGACCGGAGGTCATGGGCGGCGCGGTCGGTGTCGCCTACGGCGGCCCGCAGGGCCTGAGCGACACCCTCGCCCCGGTCTGGGTCAACCAGGACTCCGCCGGCGTGCCCGGTGTCAGCGAACCGGCTGACGGTATGGGAACCGGCCTGGCGGTGGCAGACACCGACGGCGACGGCTACGCGGACGTGCTGGCGGGAGTGCCCGGCGAGGACTTCGACGGCCTCACCGACCCGGGCTCCGTCCTGCTGCTCAAGGGCGGTCCGAAGGGGCTGACCGGCAGTGGTGCCAAGGTGTTCTCCCAGAACTCCGCGGGCGTGCCCGGCGTGGCGGAGAAGGGCGACGGCTTCGGCGAGAGCGCCGCGCTGGGCGGTCGGTTGGTCGTCGGCGCCCCGCAGGAGAACGCCGGCGACGGCTCGGCATGGGCCCTCAACCTCTCGGGGAACTCGACCGCCTACAGCCCCGGCTCCTTCGGCGCCCCGGCCGCGAAAGCCGGGTTCGGCGGCGCCGTGGCCGGCGGCTGACCGGGCGCAGCGACCACCAGGCGGTCCGGGAGAGCGTAGTGGTGGCGCGAGTGGCGCCGACCAGCGCATCCACCGAACGGTGGCCTGATGTCAGACAGCGACTACGACCGCGTACGCCTCGGTATCGAGGCCATGTCCGGGGCGCTGCACGTGAGTCAGATGCGCCAGGAGCGGATGCGGTCGGCCGCGTCGTACCCGTCGACGCGGCCAGCGTCGACGTCGCGGGCGAGGGCGAGGGCGATCAGAGCGCCATATGGCGGGTCGACGGCCTCGCCCGCGGCGTTCATGTATGCCGTGACGACCCCGGCGCCGTACAGGGCGTTGCGGGCCGGGAGAGGGCGCAGCCGGATGATGGCGTGCATCAGGGCTGCTGCGCGCCGGGCATTGTCGACGGTGACCCCGACCTGCGGGGTGTTGACGCGGTGGCGGGCGACGGCTGCCACGAGGTTGGAGAAGTCGTGCACCGAGGGCTGCGTGGGCAGCACGTCCGGATACGACCCCGGAGCCCGGCAAGCCCGGTGTACGGCTGCGCTGCTCCCTGGACCTGCGCCAGGAGCCCGCTCGTAGCACTGCGGACGCGACGATGCCCCGCTGCCAGCCGTGGTCGGGGCCATGGTCAGGGCTGGCGGCATGCCTGATGCAGCCGCCGGCACACACGCCTGCGGGGATTCAGGCGGTCCGTCGAGGTCGGCGATCGCACTCCAGTACAGGAGAATCATTCGCCAAAGCGTGCAACCGTATGACCCTCACATATGTCTCATACTGTGACCACCAGTCCCCGACGTCTCATAAGGGGGCGTCATGTACACCCGCCATCGCCTCGTGGCCATCACCGCGAGCGCACTCCTCCTGGCCGGCACCGCGGCGTCGACCTCTGCCGCCGCCACGTCCCCGGCACCGTCCACGAGTCTCGTGGTCAACGCTAGAATCGCCGGCCACTGCTCCTTCGACCGGGTCGTCATCGACGTGAAGGGCAAACTGCCGCCGACCACCGTCACGCGTGTAAAGGAACTCCGCTACGACAGCTCGGGGAAGAAGGTCCCGCTTGCTGGGAAGCACTTCCTGGAGAGCAAGCTCTCCCCAGCCGCAGCCCACAACAACGCGGGCAGGAACGTCTACAAGGGCCCGCGCCTGATCAAGCTGAATCTGCCGAAACTCAAGGGCTTCGCACTGACCGGCGACTTCGAGGGCGTCGTCACCTTCGGGGCCGCGTTCCACAGCAAACCCTCCTACACGACAAAGCAGCTGCACCGCCCCGAGCGCTTCGTCCTCGACATCGCCCACCGCAACACCTGCCGCTCCTCGCACTGAGGTGCATCGACGGATGCTGGGGCCGCGCACCGCCTCACACGATGGGCGGCCCCGGGTGTACCTCGTCAGCGGCGTGGCCAGCTCGTGGGAGATACGGCGGGCACCCCATCGGGGATGCCGTCGGCGCAGCTCGCGGATCTGGGCCTCCACCTCGGCGGACAGGCGTGTCGGACAGGGCCCCGGCGTTTGCCTGGCTCGTTCGGTTTGATCACGTGATGCCGTAGAGGGTGAGGACGCGGGGGCGGTCGGTGGGGGCTCGGCGTCCGGCGGCGGTGTTGACGTATCCGGCGAGCTTGAGTGCGCTGCGGATCAGGTCACGGACGGCAGCGAGTACGGCGGGCGCGTTGCGGGTTCTGACGTGGGACTTGCTTCCACGAATGGCTTCAGGGCCCTACCTGGCTGTGGACCTCCCGCCCGGCACGGATCCGACAGCAGCACTCCTGAAGATCCTGGAACCATCCGCTCAGACGGGCGCTTCCACAGTTGGTCACGCGACCAGAGACCGGGCGGTTGCCGTCCACGGCACCGCTCGAGCCGATGATCACGCTCGCTTCAGATGGTGGGTGAGCTGTTGGAACGTGCTCCGAGCCTGAGGGCCGGTTTCGTCGCCCAGAGGGTACTGGAGAGCGTGTTCGGCCAGGTGACCGAGCTTGGTGGAGGAGGGGCCGACCGCTGTCCTCGACGCGGACACGCGGGTACGACCGATACGCTTCTACACCTGAGAAGTGCTTCTTTCCACTGAACGATCTGGATCCTCGACAAGTCCTATCGTTCCAGGTCAGGAGCACTTCTCACGTTCGTGATGAAGTCTCGGACAGACCACCTTGTGAAAGCCCGAGACTAATGCCGAGGTACCCGTGATGGTGCGCGCCCTCGGCGGGCTACGGCACCGAATCTGACGGTCGGCGGCACGTATCAGGTGGTCGAGGCAATTGCTCGGGTAACGGCCCTGATCGCCGGGGCTCACCCCGGGCGGCAGCACCGGCGAGAGCCGCGAGGGCACCGTTGTCACCCCGAAGCCACCGGCGACCAGCTGAAGCTTCGTCAGCCAGTCGCGCGCGCAGTGGACGATGTCCGGCCGTCCGGGCAGGCCAGGCCAGACGCCGAGCAGTGGCTCGGCGTTCGACGCCGGGGCGGCAATCCACGGGGCGTCGATCAATTCGTCAACGTGCACCGCGGTGCGGCCGGCGAATTCTCCGGTCGAAGGCACCGCCACGACAAGTTCGGTGTCCATAACGGTCTCGACGTGCAGGCGCGGCGACTCGCCGTCCAAAGGCCGGTGGGGCGGGCGGGACGTCAGCACGGCAAGGTCGATCGAGCCCGCGCGCAGTGCCCGGACCAGGGAGGGCGTGGTGCCCTCGGTAGTCGTGACCGTGATCTGCGGGTCGGTCGCCGCGAGGCGGGTGAGTGAGAGGGGCAGGATGGCCGCGCCCGCGCTCAGGAACAGTCCGAGCCGCACCAGTTCGGTACGCGAGACGGTGCCGGTGAGGTCGCGCTCGGCCGCCGTCAGACAGTCCAGGATCGTGCGAGCGTGGCGCAACAAAGTCAGACCCGCGAGGGTGAGCCCCACTCCGTCAGGGCGGCGTTCGAACAGGGCGGTGCCCGCGCTTCGTTCGAGGGCGGCGGCCTGGCGTGAGACCGCCGACTGTGTGTAGCCGAGCCGGGTGGCTGCTGCGGTGAAGCTGCCGGACTCGGCGATCTGGGACGGGTCGTCCACGTGGGCCCGGACGCCACCCGGCTGCGCCCCGGCGACCTGGTGTGGTGCGACTCGACGGTGCGCTCTCGGGATGACGCCCTGACGCCCGACATCACGCTCCAAGGCTGGAGTTCCCGCGGCGAGGGCGGCGCGCGCCTCGCCCGGTACCTGCACGACAGGTCGTTCGCCGAGCTCATGCGGGTCCCGACGGAGAACGTCTTCCCGCTCCCCGCAGCGGCGGGGGACGACCCGGCCCGCTGGGCCGCGCTCTGCGTGCACGTCATCCCTTACGGCGGGCTGCTGGCCGGCGGGCTCGCAGCCGGTGAGACGCTGCTCGTCAACGGGGCCACCGGCAACCTCGGCAGCAGTGCGGTTGCGGTGGCGCTTGCCATGGGGGCGGGCCGCGTGGTCGCCCCAGGCCGCAACCAGGCCGCGCTCGACCTCCTCGCCGATCGGTTCGGTCCGCTCGTGCGCCCGGTTCCGCTCACCGGGGACGAGGCCGGCGACCGCGCGGCGATGTCCGCAGCGGCCGACGGCCCGATCGACATGGTGATCGACCTGCTACCGCCGAGCGCACCCAGCTCGGCAGCGCGCACGGCAGCCATGACCGTGCGCGAATACGGCCGCGTCGTTCTCATGGGCGGCGTCGGCATGCTCGGCGGCGACGACCTCGCCCTCCCGTACCCATGGATCATGCGCAACTCAATCACCGTGCGCGGCCAGTGGATGTACCCGCGTACAGCGAACGTCGGCATCATCCGGCTCCTCACCTCGGGCACCCTGGACCTCGCTGCCGAACGGGTCCGGTCGTTCGGCCTCAACGCCGTCAACGAGGCCGTCACGTACGCCGCCTCACATGGTGGCCCGTTCGACCGCACCACCCTCACCCCACCGGCTCACTGACAAGACCGACTGATCCCCACCTGTCAGCACCACGCCCCCGCCCTCACCAGCGCAGGCCGCCATGCTGCTGCGCACAGGTCTGTTGGCCCTTCGACGGGGGCGTGTGCGCGGTGGCGGACCTCCAGATGCTGCAAGGAGCCCTCGCCGTAGGGAGTGTCGGTGAGAAAGACCTGGTGGCGCATGCCTTCTTCCATGTCGAACAGTGATAGCTGGGCGCCCGGGTGCGGACGCCCTCGCCGCACGATGACCCACGTGCCGTCCGGGTAGTCGGCCAGGTCGATCACGCCGGTCAGCTCGGCGACTTCCGCGCCCTCGCGCAGGGTGCCGTCCTGTTCGAGTGCGGGATGCCAGACCTGCTCGGGCAGGGCTCGGATCGTGCGGCGGACCGGCTCGGTGACGGGGTATCCGACGGAGAAGCAGGTGCGGATCCCGCGCGAGTGGAGGGTGCGTATATGGCGCAGGAAGGCTTTCGCTCCTCCGGCGCTGTCCGCGCGGATGAGGATGGGTGTGCCGTGGCGGTGGGCCTCGGGGATCTGGGCGAGCGCCTGGTCGAGGACGGTGACGTGGTCGGCGGCGGTGTTGGCACCGGCGTTGCCGGGCCTGAGAACTCCGGCCAGGGCTTCGCCGGTGTTGTCCAGGAAGCACAGCAGCGGGTGGTAGCCGAAGCCGGGCTTGCAGGTCGCCGCTGCCTGCTCCTTCTCGGAGTGGGAGGTGACCAGGGTGGTGTCGAGGTCCAGGACAAGACCGGTCAGGTCGCGTCCACCCGCGCGGGCAGCGGGTATCCCTGCCGTGGTCTCTGCGGCTTGCAGCCAGGCGACATCCCGGGCGGTGGCTCTGGTCGCGCGCAGGCGCGCGAGTGCAGCCGAATCGATGCCGGCAAGCTGCCGCCAGGCGGTCGGAGTGGAGGCGACAGGGCCGAGACTCTCGGCTTGGTCGCGCAGCAGGGCCAGGTCCGCTATCGCCTCGCCGCCGTCGGCGAGCATGATCGCGAGATCTACCGCGATCCAGCCGGGGTCGTGCCCGGTGCCACGCGGTCGCGGTGGACGCAGTGAGTCCGTGGAGGCGCTGGTCAGGCTGGTGACATCGGAGAGATCGGCCAGCAAGCGGGATCCGGCGTGGCTGACCAGCCCGTGGCCATCGGCCGACACGACGAGCTTGGGACGCGACCGGGTAGGGAGCACGCAGAAAGTACCTTCCTGCCGCGATGACAGAGACCTTCGACAAGCCTCATCTTCCCAGCTCAGAAGGCAACTTTCGCTTTTCCGCTCAAGACCTCGGACACCCCCGTAAGCGAAACGCTCAGACTGGTGCGCACCGAGAGACAGAGCAATGCCCGTGCAACCAAAGGGAGTTGAGGGACCATACAACCGACCCCCGGAAAGCAATCTGAACCCGCCCCGAAGTCGGCCCGAACTCAGACAGTCCCAGGTATCACAAGCCCCGACTCGTACGCCACGATCACCAGCTGTGCCCGGTCCCGCGCCCCCAACTTGCCCATGATCCGGCTGACATGGGTCTTCGCGGTCAGCGGGCTGAGTCCCAACGCGTCGGCGATCTCGGGGTTGTTGAGACCGCGCGCGACCAGCGCGAGCACCTGCCGTTCCCGTTCGGACAGCTCGCTCGGCCCGCCCACCGCGGATGTCGTCCCGGCGTTCGGCGCGCTCAGAAAGCGGGCGATCAGCCGCGAGGTGGGACCGGGCGAGAGGAGGGACTCCCCCGCGGCCACCGTCCGGATGGCGTCGAGGAGTTCGGTCGGCCTGATGTCCTTCACGAGGAAGCCGGACGCCCCGGCCCGCAGTGCCTCGACGATGTGCTCGTCGGTCTCGTACGTCGTCAGGACGAGCACCTTCACCCCCGCGAAATCCTCGTCGGCGGCGATAAGCCGGGTCGCCTCGATCCCGTCGAGGTCGGGCATGCGGATGTCCATCACGATGAGATCGGCCCGCGCCGACCGGGCCAGCGCCACGGCCTCCCGCCCGGTGCCCGCCTCGGCGACGACCTCCATGTCGCCTGCCGACGAGACGAGCATCGCGAAGGAGGCCCGTACGAGGTTCTGGTCGTCGGCCAGCAGTACGCGGATGGTCATCGAACCTCGTCCTCCCGGGACAGCGGCAGTGTGGCGGTCACCTCGAAGCCCTCGGCGGGCCCCGGGCCGGCGTCCAGGGTGCCGCCCACGCTACGGGCCCGCTCCCGCATTCCGATGAGCCCGAACCCCGGCGTGCCGTCGGACGGGCCCACGCCGCCCCCGGAGCCGTCGTCCCCGCCCGTCCCGTCGTCCCTGACACTCACCCGCAGTGCGCCGTCCGCGGTCCACAGACCCACTCGCACGGTGAGGTCCTCGCGGCCGCCGTGACGTACGGCGTTGGTGAGCGCCTCCTGCACGATCCGGTACGCGGCGGCGCCCACGGAGGGCGGGATGTCGTCCGCGCGGACGGACAGTTCGACCTTGGCCCCGGCCACCCGTCCGGTCTCCGCGAGACCGGCCAGTCCGTCGATCCCGGGCAGCGGCCCCCGCATGTCCTCGGCCCCGGCGACAGAACCGGACACGGAACCGGCCCCCGCTCCCAGATCCGAGCCCGCACCCGCACCCGTGTCATCCGCCCGCAGCACCTCCAGCGTCGTACGCAGTTCCCCCCGGGCGACCCGGCAGGTCCCCGCGATGTCGTCCAGGGCCTGGGCGACGGCCTTGCGGTTGAGGCGTTCGGGGTCGGCCGTGAGAACGTGGGCCGCCACGGACGTCTGCACGCCGATGAGCGTGATGCTGTGGGCGAGCAGGTCGTGCAGGTCACGAGCGATCCGCAGCCGTTCCTCGGCGACGCGGCGCCTGGCCTCCTCCTCCCGGGTGTGTTCGGCACGTTCGGCCCGCTCGATGATGGAGGCGACGTACAAGCGGTAGTAGCGGACGGCGATACCGATGAACAGGACCGCGATGATCCAGCCGGAGATCTCCAGGGACTCCAGCGCCTCCATCGGGTTGACGAGGCCGTTGCCGATCGCTGTCAGGCCGAGGACGGCGACACCGGTGAGCAGCGTGCGCCGTACGGCGCCCGTCGCCGCGACGGTGTAGAGCGCCAGGACGGTCGCTGGGATGGGTGGGGCGGGGTTGTAGTCGAGGGCCTGGTACGGAGCCACACAGGCCGCCATCCCGAGCAGGGCCGCCACCGGACGGCGGCGCCGCCATACGAGGGGCACGTGCCCGGCGAGCAGCAGCGTCCAACCGAGCGGGCCTGGCCGGATCCCTTCGCCGCCCATCCGGGCGAGGGCTACGGCGAGCACGGCGACGCCCAGCGCGAGGACCGCGTCGTTGCGGGTGCGGTGCGGCGGTGCGGTCAGCGGTTCGCGGTTGATGGCGGACATGATGCGCTCGGCGCGACGCGACCGCCCGCCGCCACCGGCTGCCGTCTCCGCCGCCGACCGGTCGCGTACCCCTGTGGTCGTTTCCCGTTCTTCCACGGCTCCAGCTTCCGGTACTCGTGCGGGAACCCGGGCGCCCCTACGGAAGGAGAGGCGCCTGGGCGGGCCCGCCGGATCAAGGTGCACGATCAGCGTGCTCGATCAGAGCGTTCGACCGAGGCCTTCGGACAGCGTGCTCAGGGTGCACTGACGGTTTCCGGCTGCCGGGGCGGCTCGGTCGGTCCGCCCCTTCCGCTCGACCCGGCCGGTTCGGCCGGCCCGGGCTGCCGTGAGAGCACGCCCGGCCACCACACCTTCCGGCCCAGGGCGACGCTGGCACTGGTCACCAGGTACGTCCGTACGAGGAAGGTGTCGAGCAGGACGCCGACGGCGATCACGAAGCCGAGCTGGACCAGCTGCACCAGGCCCATGTTCGTCAGCACGGCGAAGGTCGCGGCGAGGACGAGTCCGGCGGAGGCGATGACGCCGCCGGTGGTGCGCAGTGCGGTGAGTGCCGCCGTGGCCGGTTCCGCTCCTGCCAGGGACTCCTCCCTCATCCGGTGCATGAGGAAGATGCCGTAGTCGACGCCGAGGGCGACCAGGAACACGAAGGACAGCAGTCCGAGCCCCGGATCGGTGCCCTTGAGGCCGAGGAGCGGTTCGAAGACCAGTCCGCCGATCCCGAGGGAGGCGCCCCAGACCGCGACGACCGCGACCACCAGGAGCAGCGGTGCGACCAGACTCCGCAGCAGCCCGATCAGGATGAGCATCACGAAGACGAGGACGAGCGGTACGACGATCTTCGTGTCCCGGGCGTTGGTGACCTCCAGGTCGATCTGCTGGGCGCTGTCCCCGCCGACGTAGGAACCCTTCAGTTCCTTCCGCAGGGACCTGATGGTGGCGGTCTCCCCCGCCGACTGGGGTGCGCTCTTCGCGAAGACGGAGATCTCGGTCCAGCCGTCTCCCGTACGCCCCTTCTCCGCGCTGCCGACGCCCGGTGTGCCGCGGACGGTCGCGAGGGTCTCGTCGGCGCGCCCCTGCGGGGTGATCACGTCGATGGGCTGGCTGCCGCTCTCGGGAAAGGACTTGGCGAGGGTCTCCATCGCGACGACGGACTCCGGCTTCTTGACGAAGGAGTCCTCCTGCTTGAGCGATCCCGGCAGGTTGAGTGAGCCGAGGGCGAGGGCGCCGAGCAGTACGGCACCGCTCGCGAGTACGGTCAGCGGCCTGCGTCCGGCAGAGCTCCCCATCGCCGAGAACAGGCTGCGCCGCTGCTTGGGCGTGCTCCCGAAGGCGGGCACGAGCGGCCAGAACACCCGCCGTCCGACCAGTACGAGGAGGGCGGGGAGCAGGGTCAGCATCGCGATCAGCGCGCACAGCACGCCGACGGCGCCGAGCGGGCCCATGCCCCGGCTGCTGTTGAGGTCGGCGGCGAGCAGGCACAGCAGTCCGGCGGCGACGGTGCCGGAGGAGGCGAGCACGGCGGGCCCGCAGCCGCGCAGGGCGGCGATCATGGCCTCGTACGGGCGCTCGATGCGCCGCAGTTCCTCCCGGTAGCGCGAGACGAGCAGCAGCGCGTAGTCCGTGCCCGCCCCGAACACGAGGATCGTCATCACCCCCGAACTCTGCCCCGAGACGGTCGTGCCGAAGGCCTGGTTGAGGCCGTAGGCGACACCCATCGACATGTAGTCGGCGATCCCGGCGACGACGAGGGGCACGAGCCACAGCACGGGGCTGCGGTAGATCAGGATCAGCAGTATGGCGACGACGGCGACGGTGGTGTAGAGCAGCGGTCCGCCGAGCGAGTCGTAGACCGCGCCGGAGTCGGTGCCCAGTGCGCCGGTGCCGCCCACATCGACGCTCAACCCGCCTTCGCCTTGGGCGACTTTGCGAACGTCGGTTACGAGCTGGTCCTGCTTCTCCTCGTCCGCCCCGGGCTCGTTGCTGGCGACCGGGTACATCAGGGTCGTGCCGTCCTTGGACGGAATCCCGTCGGGAACACCGCCGATCAGCTTGTGCTGCCCGGCGATCTCCGCGACCTGACCGGCGGCGGTCTTCCGGTCGGCGGCGCTGAGCCCGCCGTCCCGGTGGTAGACGAGCACCATCTCGGTGGTCTCGCCCCCGGGCAGCTTGTCCTCGATCTTCGCCGCCTGCGTCGAGTCGGCGCTCGCCGGCAGGTAGTCGGTGACCTTGTCGTGCTGCACGCTGCCGAGCTTCGCCGCGAACGGCCCGACGAGCGCAATCACCGCAATCCACAGCCCGAGCACCGCCCATGGAACGGCTCGCCCGCGCCCCGGCCCCAGCCTCGTCGTAGTGCTTGTCTCTCCGGCCCTCATCGACCGATCTCCCTCCGGGTGGCGTCTGCTTCGGTCCCCAGACTTCCGTCGAGAACCACGGCTTTCGTCGGACGGGAGGGCGAGGTGACGCGTACTGCCGGGGGTGACTGCGGCTGCGGATTACTCCCTGGGGAGCAAGCGGCGGACGGCACGCCGCCCCGGAAGGGACGCGGGGCTGTTTCGATCTGCGGCTACCGCCGCGATGGGGGTCCCCCCGCTCGAGCGAAGCCGAGAGTGGGGGAGCGATCAGCCCTCACCGACCCGCAACAGAATCAGTCCCCCGCCGGGAAGGCGCGAGGGGCCCGGGCCCACCCGGGGCTCATGACGGCGTCCGCGCCGCCGTGAGCAATCGCGTCACATCATCCGCACAGATCGTCAGCGCAGCGCCCACTGCAGCGAGGGTCTCCCGTGCGGCAGGCGTCGGATCTTGGTCCGGGCAGTCCCTTGATGGAGAAGCTGGCGTGGGAAGTTCTGGAGTGGTCCATGTCCAGCATGTCCTTGGCGCTCGCCGCTGGTTTGAGACTGTGGTCGTCTTACCGCCAAGGTGCCTGTTGTTGCGCGGAGGCGGCGTCTGCGCGTGCCATGGACAGGAGGTGGAGGAGTCGGCCGGCCGCTTGGGTGTTCCACCAGCAGTGGGCTTCGGGTGAGAACGCGGACTTGGGGACGTTGTCGAGTGCTTCTTGGTACACGGTGGGTGAGTCGTGCCATTCGGTGTCGTCGATCACTCGCAGGGAGCGGCGCGAGAGACCGTCGAGGAGGATCCGACCCTTGCGCTGGGCGTATTCATCCGCGCCGACCACGCGAGGTGCCGCGACAGGAGGATCCGGCAGCGGGGCGATCAGCCTCAGCAGGGTGTTCCGACTGACCGGTGCCCCGAAGACGTCCGTCATCCGGGCACCGGCCCGACCCGCGAGCGCGAGACCGACCGAGACCAACGTCGATCGCAGTCGCTCCGTCCGTCGGCCGAACCGGCGAGTGAGCCCCGGAACCTGCTCGGCAGGTCTTGCGAGGACAGGAACTCTCCGCACAGACGAACCGACGCACCGACGCACCGACGCACCGACGCACCCATAACGACACCACGACGAACTTGCCCGCCGTCGGCAGATCACGAGGGAACCGCAGATAGGAGCCATGTATTCGCCCGGACGAGCGCCCGCAGCCCGGACAGGACGCCCGCCCAGCCGTGCTCCGGGTCTCCACCTGGACAAACGCATCGGTCACGTCGACCGACTCCACAGACACGCCTTCCACCGAGGAGAACAGCAGCTCGTCCAGCTGCGGCCGTACTTCGTTCATGGCGCGACACTGTCGACCACGCAGCATTCCGGCCGGGCGATTTTCGGGCGACCTCAACTTCCGTCACACGAAGATCGACAGTTACGCTGCGTACGCGACCACAAGAAGTGGACCAGAGCCAAAGTTTCTACGGCAGATGTTCAGCTCGATGGGAGGCGCTCGATTCACCCCGGGGGCGATGTTCACGAGCTTGCACAGCACCCCGAGGCGCCCTGATCCGACCGTCACGTAGGGCCGCCACACGCCCGCCGCCGCACACCCAGCCGCCCGGCGGCCGGCACACGCTGGACCGGACCGCAAGAGGAGTCGCGTGAGCACGGGGCGGTCCAAATTTCTGGGCACGTTCGCGAGCCAAGCTGTCGGAGGCGGCTTGTACCCTGCACTCATTCGACGATCGGACGATCACGGGTACGGGCATGCGGGCACGGGGCCCTGAGCGTCCAGGGGTGGGAGCGCGGGGATTTCAATGAGTGACGCACATCCGATACGAAGCCGCAGACCGAGCCTCTCGGTCGGTATGCGCATCATCGCCGGGGTCGTCCTCGCCGCGATCGGGATCGTCGGCGCCTGGCTCCAGCACGACGCTCCCGGCCGGAGTGCAGAGCCGCGTACGGAATTCACCGCGAACAACCCGCCCGCCGGTCTGCCCACCGCGCTCACCACCGGCCAGCACCTCCACTGGTCCCGCTGCACCTCGCCGCCCACCGCGCGCACGGGCTACGACTGCGCCGCCATGAAGGCCCCCCTCGACTACCGGAAACCAGACGGCAGGACGATCGACGTCGCCCTGATCCGCCGCAAGGCCACCGGCCCGAACGCCCGGCGCATCGGCTCGCTCGTCCTCAACTTCGGCGGCCCCGGCGTGTCCGGCGTGAGCGGACTGCCCGAATACCTCAACCAGTACAGACCGCTCCTCGACCGCTACGACCTGGTCTCCTTCGACCCGCGCGGCGTTGGCGCGACCATCCCCGTGCGCTGCGGGAAGACTGCGGACGACACGAGCTACGACGGGGCCGACGCCTGCGCCGAGCACTCCGGGGCGCTCCTCCCGTACATCGGCACGTCGCACACCGCGCGCGACATCGACCTGATGCGCTACCTCCTCGGTGACGAGCGGCTGCACTACTTCGGCGTCTCTTACGGAACGGCGCTCGGCGCGGTCTACGCCCACCTGTACCCGTCGAACGTCGGACGGCTCGTTCTCGAAGCGTCCGTCGATCCGACCGAGGACCTCGACGAGGAGCAGTTGTCGCAGGTCAAGGCGGTCCAGGCGGCGTTCGACCGGTTCGCTGCGCACTGCGCGGCCCGCATCCGCCACTGCCCGACCGGCGACGGGCCCGAGGAGGCCGCGCGACGCATGGCGCGCCTGGCCGACCGCCTGGAGAAGAAACCCGCCCCGGCCGGCGACGGAAGGAACCTCGACGCCGACGACCTCGCATACGCCGTCAGCGACCATCTCGACCTCGGGACCGATGGCTGGTCGCCGCTCGCCAAGGCCCTCACTGCGCTGATCGACCACAACGACGGCCGTCCGCTGAGTAAGGGCGCGGACGACATTGGCTCCGCCGACCACGCGGCGACCCCGCGCGACAGCAGCCGTGCCGCCCAGATCGCGATTACCTGCGCGGACTCCAGCCTGCGCCCCGGCTTCGAACGCCTCGACAGGGACGGGGCCCGCATCAAAGCCGCCTCATCCGTCTTCGGCGCGGCCTGGTCCACCGGCGTCTACCTCTGTTACGACTGGCCGTTCGACGGCGAGCGCGCCACGCCCCAGGTGAACGCCGACGGCGCGGCCCCCGTCCTCGTGGTCGGCGGCACCGGCGACCCGACTACCCCATACCCCGGCGCCCGCCACATGGCCCGCGCCCTGGGCGACGGTGTCGGCGTGCTCCTGACGGCCGAGGAGGAGGGCCACGGCACATACCCGCAGAACCGCTGCGTCAGGGAGGCGGTCGACAAATACCTCCGCGCGGGCCGCACCCCGGCTCCGGGGACGGTGTGCCGGGGCAGCATGTCCTGATACTCCAGTCAGAAATCGTGTCCTGAGCTGGTTCTTCTTCGGTAGTGGGAGCGGCGGGCGGTGGCTTGGTGGTGTCTGCGCCAGTGGGACCGGTTCAGTGCGTGCAGTTGTCGGTCCTGGCGGGGTCTGGGGTGGGGCAGGAGAGTGTCCAGTAGGCGCCGGATCTCTGCCACGGTGAGGGGGATGAGGCTGGTGGTGTCGTTTCTGCTGCCCCCTTTGCGGTGTCCAGGGCCCGGGCTGCGAGGACAGCGAGGAAGGCATGGGCGAGCATGGCCAGGGTGATGTGGCGATACCAGCCCACAAGTACTGCAACGGTGCTTGCCGTGACTGTTGGCCAGCTCGTTCGCTGGTGTGGTTATGGGTGGGGACCTTGCTGAAGTCAGGTTGTGGGCCGGAGAGTTGGACGTACTGCATGAGCGGTTCGTGCACCGGTCCAACCGGGAGGAGCCGCGCCAGTCGGCCCTGGCTTATATGCGGGGGCTTGTTGCGCCGCTGGAGCGTGGCAGGCGCCGGTGTGCACTGGGCTGCGGTGCTGGTGAGCCACCTGCGGGATGTTCTCGTAGAGGAACCGCAGCTCGGTGACGCCTGACCCATCACGTTTTTCGATGGTCGCGTTAGTGGAGCGTGAGGTACTTTCCGCGGTCCGCAATGTGGCGTGGAGGGTCCAGTAGGACTGCTCGATGGTCAGGTGGGCGCGGATCGGGCCGCGATTGCCGCCAGTTGGGATGTGGCTTTCTGGGCTTGGGCGCAGCGTCACCCGCCAGGTGCCGTCCAGGCGCGGGTGCCCGGTGAGGTGGTGCACGGCGCGCCACCGCCATGCCCACTCGTCGAAGACCAGGACGAGGTAGCCGAGGAGGGTGGGAACGTATGCGAAGGCGTACTTGAGCTCCTGTTCGGGATGGACTCCAAGAACGTAGAGGAGCGCTCCGTACAGAGTGGAAGCGGTGGCGGCGCCCCAGCGGATCGACTGCGCGGACGAGCTCATCGCGGGACTCCATAGCCCAAGTAGTCCAAGGCTGCAGTGACCAACTGTCGGGCGTCGTCCTTGGTCCACTTCTGACCTGGGGCGAAGAGCTTCTTGATGCCGTTCGGCTCGACCATGGCATCCGGGTTGGCGCTGAACGACCAGAAGTTGAACTGACCCTTGAGATGCATGAGAGCCCCCTGGAAGGCGAGGTCCAGGGAAAGGGCGTTCTTCAAAGTCGGGTCCGGGACGTTGTAGATGAGGCACTCCATGAAGTACGACGGGACGTACTTACGAAAAGATCAGTAGTACGGCGGCGCGGACGACAGGAGGGGCGGCCGCTGCGAAAGCGGTGCAGGACCGCCCGTTCGGCCATCAACAATTGAACGCGCTATAACCGCAGTTCGGAATGACCGGCGGCTCTGCGGCATCGCGCGGGATCCACGATGCGGGGCTGATTTAGGACGGAGGTCACCGCGCTCAGCGGCGACCGCATCCTGTTCTACAGCAAGTCCAAAGGCCGTGGCGTGGTCGCCGCCATCGACGACGGCAATAACGTCGGAGACGTCCGCGTGATCCCCGAGGGAAGCTTCGCCGAGGACTGGACGGAGATCGCCGGCCTGAGCGGTGACCGCATCCTGTTCTACAGCGCGACCAGGGGCGGCGGGGTCGTCGCCGCCATCGACGACGACAACAACATCGGAGACGTCACCCTCATCCCCAACGGCAGCATGGCCACGGACTGGACGCAGATCACCGCCGTGAGCGGCGACCGCATCCTGTTCTACGGAAAGTCCAGAGGCCGAGGTGTCGTCGCCGCCATCGACGACGACAACCGTCTCGGGGACGTTCGTGTCATACCCGAGGGCAGCTTCGCCAAGGACTGGACGGAGGTCAGCGCGCTGCGTCCGCAGGAGAGCCGTCTCGCAGCGGGCCGCGCGGCGGAATCGCGCCTCGCCTGACCCTCCCGGTACACCTCGGTGTCCTGTGCCGACGCAACGGCACAGGACACCGGTATGACGTACACCGGCATGACGTCCCGCACGCCGGCAGGCCCGTCACGCCAGCAACTGCGCGAACCCCGGCGCCGTCTCCCCGTACCGCACGTTCCAGCCCTCGACGACGGCCGCCTCCAGAACGCCCGTGTCCACGTCCTCCAGAAGACGCGGCGACGGCTGCCCCGGCGAGTTCTCGTAGTTGAACGCGATGACGTCCAGGAACACCGGGCGCTTCAGCCCCCTGCTGTTCAGCCTCAGCAGCAACGACTGGGCGAGTGCGGGATACGGCGTGAACTCGGGGTTGCGGAGCCAGTCGGCGAGGTCCACCTCCGGCACGCTGGAGTCGACGGCCACCTCTGCCAGCGCGTCCATGAACGCGCTGGGCGACGCCTGCGCCTGGAGCAGCCTGCTCAGCTCGCCGCGTCCGACGGCGTCGAGGTCCGGCGGCTGGGCGATCAGCCTGAACGCCTGCCTCAGCCAGGCCCGTTCGGCGATCCGGCGCGTGTTGAGGTCGCTCCACGGCGGTTCGGGCGTCGGCCTGCGGAACGGCGCGGGCATCCGCTGGTACCGCTGCGCGATCCGGGCCAGACAGTCACCGAGCTTCGCCACGTCGTCGGGGTGGATGCCCTCCACCCACCCCGGTGCCGTGAACACGGCCGTGGCGGACGCCGTCGTCCCGCCGCCGCTCACCGTCACCACCGCGGGCGTCTCGTATCGCTCCCCGCCGCGGGAGGTGAGCACCAGCTCGGCCGTCTCCGGCTCGATCGTGTAGTCGAGCGTGAACACCGCCCCGTCCACGGGCACGTCGACCGTCCCGCCCGGCGCGGCCACCGGGACACCTCCTACGCTCCAGCTGACCGTGGGCTGCGGGTCGACGGGGACACCGCTGCCGCCGAAGCCGGTGCTGCGCACGCCGAAGGCGGCGGTCGTGGCCGTGGCGAACGTCCCGCGGCGGACGGGATCGCCGCACGGCGTCCTGGTCTCCTGGAGGTCACCGACGGGACCCATCACGCCGTCGGTCTGGAGCCCCCGGACGATCTCGGCCGCGCTCGCCGCGCCGGCCGTGACCGACACGTCCACCCAGTGCCGGTCCGGATCGGCGGCCACGGTGCGCACGACGAGCGGTGTCGTCGCGACGGTGACGTCGGTGTCCGGTGAATGCGTCGGTACGGCCCCTCGATACCACACGCGCGGGCCCTTGTTGGCGATGTCGACGACCGAGTGGACGACCACTCCCTCCCGCGAGAGGCTCGCCCCCAGCGGGTCCATGCCGGCGTCCCAGCCCTCGGGTACGCGGTACTCGACGTAGACGCGGCCCACCCCGTTGGCCGGCTCGCCGGGCGGGTGCAGCAGGAGCAGGCACCTGCCGTTCGACGCGGACGCCGGTACGAGACGCGCGGTGACCGGCGCGCCCGACTGCGGGAAGGGCGCCTCGACCACCCGGCCGGCCAGCGCGTCCGGCATGAACAGATGCAGGTTCGCGCGCGCGAGGTGCGGGCCCATCGCGACGGCGCCCGGGTACGGCCAGCCGGGGACCGCCGGCCCGGTGAAGGTCGGCTCACCGGAGTAGGTCGGCCCCGTGCCGAGGAAGCGGCCGGCGAAGGTGGCCGACGACATGAGGTCGTACGGCGAGCCGTACTCCTGGCCCACGATGATGTCGGCGTCGCCCGGCGCCCAGTCGGTGCCGTTGTTGTCGAGCCCGAAGGAGTGGTCCAGGCCGAGGACATGACCGACCTCGTGGCACATGAAGGTGTGGTCGCTCGCCATCACCGGCAGCACGGCGACCGGCAGTCCGTCGACGCCGCTCGCGCCGCCGTCGAAGCTCTGCGTGATCGTGGGCGGCTGACCCGGGGTCCCCGCCAGGGGGTTGGGCATGGTCCGCTGTCCCGGGTGGGTGAGGACGATCAGGCCGTTGAGGCCCGGCCACTCCGGGGGATCGGGGAACCGGGCGCGCAGCGCGTCGACGGCGGCGCGGGCCTGGGCCGCGCGGGAGGTGTCGGTCCCGATCGTCATGTCGACCCACGGGAACATCGTCGAGTCGACGAAGTCGAGATGTCCCCGGGTGGTGTTCTCCCAGAACCGCAGCACGGCGTGGTCGCCGGTCATGAGCACCGCGATGCAGGCGGGGTCGGGGATGACGGGCACGGTGGTGTCGTGCCGGGCCCGGATGATGCCGAGGCGGACGGACTTGGCCATGATGTTCGGCTCCTTGTCGGGACTGCCGACGCGGGTGCGGCCGGTGGGAGTGCGCTGCGGCCCGGGGCGCGCTCAGGAACCGGTCCTGACCCTCAGGTCCCAGTGGCGCAGAGTGCCGGCGGCGGGCTGAGCCGCGTCCGTGATGCGCAGCGCCCAGGGGCCCGCCACGCCGGTCCCCACGAGTGAGGCGAGCAAGGAGGGCGGCTGGGAGTCCAGCGAGAGCCGCAGGTTCTTGGTGGCTCCGCCCGTGCGGTTGTGCAGCACCGCCCGCCGTCCGGTCGGCGAAAGCAACACCACACGCAGGTCCCCGATGTGGGGATGCTCGATGTCGATCACGACCTTCAGCTCACGCACGGTACCCGCGCCCTGGAGCGTGATGGCGTCGGTCAGACCACCGGGGTCCTCCTGCGGGATCGGCGCGTCCGGCGACGACTCTCCCGTGATGAGGGCCTGAGCGGCGTCGTCGTGCGCCCCGGCGTGGAAGGTGATCACCGGGCCCGGCTCGCCGATCTCGGAGATGGTGAGGCCTGACTCGCTGCCGTCCCACCACAGGGACGCGGGTCGGCTGCTGTGCGAGAGGGCCGTGCCGGGGCTGGGGCCGTAGAGGTCCGAGCCGTCTCCCTGGTTGCGGTTGGTCTCCAGGTCCAGATGGCCGTCGGCCTGTACGAGCGCGCACTGGTAGTGCTTGAGCAGCGTACCCTGCTGGAACTCGTTGGAGCCGTTGATGTCGCAGTGGTAGACGGCGAGGCCGCTGGCGGAGAGGGCCGAGTCGAAGCCGCGGCGGCTGCGATTCTCGACGATGAAGTACTCGACGTTCGAGCGCTGCGGGTTGTCGTAGACGTAGACCTTGTCGTACGCCCCGTGTTCGACGGCGAAGTCGCCCTCGGCCGCGAGGTCGACCTCCTCACCGCACCAGTCGACCAGCCGCCGCAGATACGCGCACACGGCCGACGGCGTACGG
The DNA here is from genome assembly GCF_040606575.1 of Streptomyces sp. NPDC005402. Lineage (NCBI taxonomy): Bacteria > Bacillati > Actinomycetota > Actinomycetes > Kitasatosporales > Streptomycetaceae > Streptomyces > Streptomyces sp. NPDC005402. The sequence continues at coordinate 143,675 of NZ_JBEXFB010000023.1, read as the reverse complement.
CCCCTGCCCAGATGGTCGCCCGCGGCCATCACGCAGTAGTTCCCGAGGCCCGCGCTGGTGAAGTCGTCGCCCTCGCGTTCGATCGTCCCGTAGTCGTACAGGTCGGGCCAGCGGCACAGGAGGTGCCCGCTCTCGTGGCAGTAGGTGCCGATGCTCAGATCGGCGGCGTTACGCCCCATGGCGGTGACGGTGTACAGCTCGGTCCGGGTGCCGTCGACGACCCGGCGGTGTACCCAGTTGTGCGGCCACAAGTCGCCCACGTACTCGGTGCGGCCCGCGTACATGATGTTCAACGAGTCGACGATGCCGCGCCCTTGGGAGTCGAACCGGCCGAAGTCCACTCCGTCGTCGACCGCCGCCTGGATCGCGTCCGGGACGAGGAGCCCTTCCGTGTTCGCGTACGCCAGCTTGGACCGGGGCAGCCGGTACGGCCCCACGACCTCGTTGGTGAAGTCGAGCCGGCCCGTCGACATCGTCTTGAAGAACTCGTTCACCGAACCGCGGTTTCCGTTGGCGTGGTAGTTCGGGCTGTTCAGCATGGCGATCACGTCGTCGGGCGTGACATCCGAGTCGGTGCCGGGGAAGGTGACGAGAATGGTCAGGCCGGCCACGTTCCCCTCGCTGACCCGGTCGCCGGGCAGCAGCCCGCGATTGGCGCCGAAGGTGAAGCCGACGTCGGAGGGCATACCTCCCCTCTTCTCCGGCGGCACCATCTTCGCGAAGCGGTCCCCCACCACGTTTCTGCGGTACTCCGAGCCCTCCTTCAGATGCCGGCGCAGTCCTTCGGGCGGCCGGTCCGAGAGGCGTACGCCCGTGGAGCCGAAGCGCCGCCGAGGGCCCTCGCCGACCGGCTTCGCGTAGCAGTAGCCGTCGTACTCGGGGTCGTACACGACCGTGTAGCCGTCCAGCGTCTCGTACCGCGCGTATTTGTCGTCGCCGAAGGTGACGAGCTGTACGTCGCCGCCTTTGTGCTGGGTGAAGGTGAGGGTTTCACCGAAGATGGCACTCATCGCGCACTCCTCCCGTACGACAAGGGAGCGAAGGGCCGCCGACTTCAGTTTCCGCCCCGACGCGATGCGCTGAAAGGGCAGAACCACCCCGGGCGGCAGGGGCAGAACTACCCCTTGACGATGTCGTGGGAGAGGGCGAAGCGGGTGAGATCGGCGCGCCGCCGGGACCCGATCTTGTCCCTGAGCCGGTCCAGATGGGAGTGCACGGTGTTCTCGCTGATGCCCAGGCGGACGGCGATGCCGTGATCCGTCTCCCCGACCGCCACCAGTTCCAGGATCTCCCGCTCGCGTTTCGTGACCCGGCAGGGCGGGTCGAGACACGGGCGCGGGCCGACCGCGAGGACGGCGGAGATGTAACGGCAGCCGGCGACGACGAGTCTGATCGCCGCCAGCAGTTCCAGCTCGCCGGCCTGCCGGCTCAGACAGCCCCGGGCTCCGGCGCGGATGGGCTCCGCGATGTCGGCGGGGGGCGCGGCGTACACCACCATGACCCGCACGCCGCGCGCGGCGAGCCGCGAGACGGTCGCCGACAGGGCGCCCGGCGGCTCCTGGAGGTCCAGGAGGAGCAGGTCACCGCTCTCCAGCTCCCCCTCGGCCTGCGCGACGGACCGCGCCCCGACGGCGAACTCCAGGTCGGGCGCGGAGTCGATGACACGGGCCAGCCCGTACCGATAGGCGGGGCAGTCACCGACCACGGCGACACGGCTCACGTCGGTACTCATGGGGCCCTCGAGAAAGCTGGTACCGGATGCACTTCCAGTGTTCATCCCCCGCGTGGTTCCGGCACGCCGAGCGCGGGCAGCGACACCGGGCCGCAGCCCGGGCCGAGGGGCACCCGCAGCTCAGGGGGCGGCTGCCTTGTCGTGCTCCGCGTCGACCCGTGCCGTGACGCCGGTCCCGACGAGGGTGCGGGTCGCGTCGACCGTGGTGTTCGGTGCCGCCGATCTCCACGATGGCGTCACCTTCGAGGATGGTCACGCTCTCGGGGCAGCTGTGGGTGTGCGGGGCGATGCCGACGCCGCCGTCGAAGAGGGTCTGACCGGTGATGGGCGAGCGAGGCGCCCGCGACATGGTGCGAACCCGCGCCGAGCTGGAGGTGGTCGTCGCCGGGCTGGCCACAGGCGCGCGACGTCCTCGCCGCCGCCACCGGCCGCGACGTCACGGGCGAGGCACTGGCTACGCCTCCGCGTCGTCGGAGGAACCCGCCGCCGTACAAGCGCGGTTGGGGGTGGCGCGAGCAGCCGCACACGTCGAGGAACGGCTCGGGACCTCGCCTCGCACCCGGTCGAACGCGACGGCCCCCGTCACCGCGAGGAACGCGGCGGCCACGGCCACCCACAGCTTGTCCGAGTGGGTCGTGGAGAGGTACACCGTCGTCGCCCCGAAGAGCCCGCACACCCCCAACGCCTCGACGACCGACACATGGCTCGCGGAGTCGGTCGTCGAGGTCAGCCCCAGTCCCGACAGGACGGCGCTCACCAACGCGGCATGGCTGAGGGCGCTCATCTGCGGATGCACGAGGGCGAAGGCCGTGGTGAAGAGGGTGAGGATAAGCGCGGTCACCAGGGTGTTGAGACAGGCGCGTCCCAGCCCGCCTCCGAGGAGCAACAGTCCGGCGACGACGACGAGCGCGGCGACGGCCATGACCGTCAGAGAGGTCGTGCTGCCGATCGTCGCGGCCCCTCTCGTCGCGTCCAGGTACCCCAGGTCCCAGGTAGCCGTACCCGGCCATGCAGGCCAGCGCCGCCGAGGCCCACGACGAGGTGATCGCCTTCCTGACGGCTTCCACGGACGCGCGGCGCAGCTGCACCACGAGGTCGGCGGCGAGGCCGGTGAAGGTGGCTCAGGCGAGGACGAGGAAGACCGCGTGATACGTGCCCGCCGCATTGAGGTGATGAGGCCTGGGATTGTTCCAGTTAAGGCCCGGACGGTCGTCCAGGAGCCAGGAGAGGACCACGGCACCGCCGAGGGCGGCGCCCGTCAGGGCGGCAGCCGTGACGGCCCCTCGCGACCGGGAAGCCCGGACGGCGGGTCCCCGAACGTCAAGAATAGCCAAAGGGCGGCATACCCGAAGCCGAAGATCGCGAGAGGCCAGGCGGCGAGGCGCCAATGAGTCATCGAGAGCCTCCGGGATCCGACTTTGTCAGCGCGAGCGCGTTCTTTTGAGCGGACAAGTCCTGTCGCTCTTACGGACTTTCCGTACCGAGTTCTTCCGATTGACGCCCGGATCGGGTGACAGAACGGGCTTCACGACATGCGTCACTTCGTGCGCTGGCGAAGGCGTACGACTCCGGTGTGTAGACACGCTCGAATCGTGTTGCGCCCGACGATGCTTTCGCCGCTTGACCTTGACGCAACGGCAGGGTTTCTACTGGCGGCATGCGAATCGGAGAGATCGCCGCGCTCGTGGGGCTCACCACCCGGGCGATCCGGCACTACCACCATGTCGGGCTGCTTCCGGAACCGGAGCGGCGCCCGAACGGCTACCGGGCCTACAGCGTCCGCGACGCCGTCCTGCTCGCCAGGGTGCGCCGGCTCACCGAACTTGGCCTCAGCCTCGATGAAGTGCGCGACGCCCTCGCCGACGATGCCGGGCGCGAACTGACCGAGATATTGGCAGAACTCGACGCCGACCTGGCCCGCCAGGAAGCCGACATCAGGGAGCGCCGCCGCCGACTCGGCGCCCTGCTTGCCGAGCCGCCCGGCGCGACCGGGCCCGTCTCACCCGCCCTCGCCGCACTGCTGGCACAGGCCCCCCGAACAGACTCGCCGAGCGCGGCCAAAGACCGCGAGTACCTCACGCTGATGGACGCCACCAGCACCGGTAACCAAGAGATGCTCGGGCTACTCGGGACGCTGGTCGCCGATCCCGCGGTTGTCGAACTGTATGAGCGCCTCGACGGGCTCGCCGATGCCCCCACCGACGATCCGAGGATCGCGCCCCTGGTAGCTGATCTGATGGCAGCCGTCCCCGAGGAGCTGTTCGCCGCGGTCCCCAAGGACGGGGTGGTCGTGACCGGGTTCAAGGAGGCGCTGCTCGCCGAGTACACCCCAGCGCAGGCGGAAGTCGTGGGTCGGCTCATGGAGGCTTTCGTGGAAAGGGGCCGGGGATGAGCGGCCGGCCAAGGGGCGTACGGGCGGCGCGGATCGCGGTAGCCGCCGTGCTCCCGGGGGAACTGGCCCTGGCGGCCTGCCTGGTGGCCGGGGCCCGGCCACCCGGGTGGGCGCTGGCGGGCGCCGAGACGCTGGTGTTCGCAGCGCTGCTGCTGGAAGCCTGGGTGCTGCGCTCGCTGTATGTCGCCGCGCGCGCCCGCGGCGCGGACCGCCGGGGGGCGCGGCGGTCCGCCGTACGGGAGGCGGTGCCGGTGACGGTCCGCCGCCTGGTCCTCCACGAGCTGCGCGCCCTCGCCTCCCTGGGGCGGTGGGTGCGGCGCGGCACGCACGGGGTGCGCCCCGGGGACCTGGCTGCCGCGTACACCGGGCCCCAGACCGCGATGATGTACGGGCTGCTCTTCGTGATGGTGATCGAGACAGTGGGGCTGGCCCTCCTCATCCCTTGGCCGGCGGTTCACCGGGTAATCCTGGTACTCGACCTGTACGGCGTCGTCCTCGTGCTGGCCCTGCACGCCGCCTGCGTCACCCGACCGCACGTCGTACGCCCCGACGGCTCTCTGCGGATCCGCTACGGAGCCCTCTTCGACCTCGCCGTACCGCCGGACGCCGTCGCCTCGGTCCGGGTCGACCGGCGCTACCCCGAAGGCGGCCTGATCACCCTCTCCGAGGACGGGGTCCTCGACCTGATCGTGGGCAGCCAGACCTCGGTGACCCTGGAGCTGAACCGGCCACTCCCCTTCACCCGCCCGCTCGGCGCAACGGGAAAGGCCCACACCATCCGCTTCCACGCCGACGACCCGCGCGCACTGGTCAGCGCACTCCGTCAGCTCTCCTGAGCACAGAGATCGGTTCCGACCACACAGGCGAAGCAGCAGACGACTTCGCCGCGGTCGATGAGGCCCTGGATGGAGGGTGGCCAGTCCCGTTCCAGGCTGGTAGTGATGGCGGCGTGGACGTCGGCGCATACCCTGCTCGGTGACGTGTTCGACGTCGCCGCCCGGGTAGTACAGGCGCACCCCGTTGCGGCTGGCGTCGCACAGGATTGCGTGGGCCTTCTGCATGAGCGTCGGCGAGCACCTGGGCGCCGTGCTTGGCGCCGAGACCGGTGAAGCTGAGAATCACGGCAGCGCCCGGGGGCCGAGAAAGAGGCTTCTCGTCGAGCTCCGGGACCAGAGCGCGTCCGAGTCGCGGCCTGGCTCACCTGATCACGGAATTCCATTCCCCGGCACAGCTTGACTTCTTCGTTGGGCAGCCAGTGAGTGCAAGCCGCTCTGTACTACGCGGGCCAGAACTGGAGGACGTGTTCCTCTACCTCGTACGCAGCAACGAGGAGGCGTCCCTTCCAGCGGTAGGGGGTTCGAGGTCGGGCCGGCTGAACAGGTGCTCCGGCGGCGGTTCCTGGAACATGTCGTCGGGGTCAGTGCCGGTTGTGAAACTGGCCGGGGCGTCGGTGGCGGTACAGGTGAAGGCTTCAATGTGGGTCCACTCCCCCGGCAGCGGCTCGGGTTCCTGGTCGTAGACGAGAAAGCTGATCTTGACCGGCTCCCACTCGGTGGAGCCTGCCGTGATGGTGAGACAGCTCTCGCTGTCGGTGGCAGTGACGCGGGTACGGGAGGACATGGAGGGCAGGGCGATGCCGTCGGGTTCTCCCATTCCGATGACGTAGAAGGCGTGGTTCAGGGTGGCCATTGAACGTAGAACTTGTCTCCGGGCAGGATGTGGTAGCGGCCGAAGAAGGTTCGGATGATGCCGCCCTGCCGGCGGTCCTCCTGCAACGGCACCCACTTGATGGACCGGTTGGGTGGGTTGTAAGTGTTGCCGCCCTGCGTGGTCTCGGCAAACGGGTACTCGTCGCAGGAGGGCTTGGTGCCGTCGTCGCTGGGGTCGACGGTCCACCAGATGTCGCTCGGCTTGGGCTGGACGCTCGGGCCACAGACTTCGCTTCGGTTCTGGTCGGCCTGGGCCTTGGCGGCCCGGGTGAGAGGAACGCTGGAGCCGGGGTAGCCGATGTGGAGTCCGGCGCCTTGGACCTTGCGGATATTGTCGCCGATCCCGGGCATGTTGGCCATGTCGGACAGCTTGGTCCAGTCCTTCTCGACCGAGATGCGGGTCGAGTAGACGCAGCCTGCGCCGTATTGACGGTCCTCGTCGTCGCAGCGGTAGGTGGATCCGACGTAGGCGGCTTCCCCGCTGGTGTAGCCCGCCTTCTTGAAGTCGAACTCGTAGCGGGTGGGGGCGGAGCGCGGGTGACCCCGGCTGACGGTGAAGGTGTGGTTCGCCGCACCGGTGCTGGCCGAGCCCAGGGTGAACGGGGAGGCGAGGCCGCCGCCGACGTGGACCTGGCAGCCGGATCCGCAGGAGGGGTGGAAGGTGGTGATGATGCCGCTGGCGTTGCCGGTTTTGCTGGCCTTGCCAACGGTGATCTTCTCGGACCACTTGAAGCTCTTGAGGTTCAGGTGGACCTCATGCCACACAGTGAATTTGGCGGTCCCGACGGTGCGGCCGTTCTTCTTCACACTGACCGTGATGGGCATGTGGTAGCAGTCCATCGTGCGGTTGACCGCAGTGGTCATGGGGTTGGGCTGCTTGCAGTACCCGGCCGGTTCGCCTGCCCGCGGCGTGACCGCCCTGTGAGGTTGTCGGCGCTGAAGTCGGACTTCGCCGTGCTGGTGGTGACGGTGATCTCGCTGGTTCCGCCGCGAGGAGCGGAGGCGGCGATGGTGCCGGTGGCAGCGATGGTCAGGGTCGCGGCCGTAGCGATCAGTTTGCTTCTGGTGAATGTTTCTCCCCCACTCCGACCGGCCACGTCGGCAACGGCACGATCCAGGCGAGGCCAGTTGCCACCACACCGCGCCGACACGGCTACACCCCTGGGCAGAGTGGATGACTCGGCACCGGAGCTACCACTTCCGGTTTCCCCGCGTCCAGCCAGCGTCCAGAATCCAGTGCCCATCCAGCCGTGGGAGCCATGTACCGCAAGTTCAACCGCGCCGAACTGGAACATCCGCGCAGGTCAGGGGCATCCGCGCTACCGACACCGAGGCCGAACTCACGAGCAGCAAATTCAGTCCGTTCAGGCAAAGTTGACGATCCGACAGGACAAAATGAACGTTTTCGCAGGTCAGAGGCCTACACGGGTGGGGCGGGTGGGACTCGAACCCACGGCCGACGGATCATGAGTCCTGTGAGGATCTCGGCGGGCCTCGCCGATCAACGTCGATCCAAGACGTTTTTGCAGGTCAACCTAGTGGCTCGTCACGCAGTACTGGCCAGGTAATCGGCCTGCTGGTCGTTGGGCAGCAGACTGTCTCCAAGATCTGATCTTGGAGGCGGTCGTGGGGCGTCGACCCAGTGTGTTCATCCGGCCGGTCAGCTTGAGGAGGGCCGGAAGCTGCTGAGGATCAGCCGCACGGCGAAGGACCCGGTGAAACTCCGTCGGGCGATCGTGGTGCTGATGTCCGCCCAAGGTCAGACCGTCAAGGACATCACCGTGCTGATGTAGGTCAGCGAGGACTACGTCCGCGACGTCATCCACGCCTTCAACGAGCAGGGGCTGGTCTCGTTGGACCCAAAATGGAGCGGGGGACGCCCCAAGACGATCAGTGACGAGGTGCGCGAGCACATCCGCCTGATCGCTCGGACGTCCCCCGCCGACTGGAAGATCACCGCGTTCTCCACCTGGAGCCTGAGCAAGCTCGCCGACCACCTCATCAAGCAGTAGGTGACCGCGGCCATCAGCCGGGAGACCCTGCGCCGGATCCTGCGCGCCGGCAAGGTCTCCTGAAAGACCACCACCACGTGGAAGGCTTCCACCGACCCGGAGTTCATCGCCAAGATGCACCGCGTCCTGGCGCTGTACGACACCCCGCCCGTCGACGGGCGGGTGATATGCGTCGATGAGTTCGGGCCGCTGAACCTGACCCCCCGCAGGGGCAAGGCGTGGGGGCTGGTGAGGCGTCCTCGCAGGCTGCGGGCCACCTACAACCGAATGCTCGCCGCCCTCGATCTGGCCACCGGCAAGCTGTACTACCGCATCCGCCCACGCAAGCGGTGGCGCGAGTTCCTCGACCTCCTCAAGGCTCTGCGTGCCCGCTGGCCCGGTCAGAAGCTGTGTGTGGTGCTGGACAACTTCTCCCCGCACAAGCACGCCAAGGTCCGCACCTGGGCAGCCGACCACGAGGTCGAGTTGGTCTTCCTGCCGACCTACGGCTCCTGGCTGAACTGGATCGAGGCCGAGTTCGCGGCCCTGCGCTACTTCGCACTCAACGGCACCGACCATCGCAGCCACGACGAGCAGAACGCCACCATCGCCGCCTACATCCGCTGGCGCAACACCCGCGCGGAGCCAAAGACGAACTTCGCGCCCGACTCGCCGATCCGGGCATGGACCGAATACCCGGCCAAGGCCGCGTGACAAGCCGTTAGATCACTTCCCGGAGCACGTCGTTCACCGGGGTGGCGCTTACGCCAAGGGTCTTCTCAGTCTCAGAGTAGTCGACGACGAACGGCTCGCCGGGCTTGGTGAGTACTTCGTGCATCTCCGCCCAGAACGGTTCCGTGAACGCGAGCAGGGTCAGGTCGCGTTCGGTCATCTCTTCCATCCGCGGTTCCGGTGCCCCCGCGAGTTCGGCCAGTCGCACTGCCAGTTCCCGCACCGACAGGGTCGCGGTGGGTGCGTGCCAGGCCCGGCCGTACGCCTGCTCGTTGCGGCTCGCGGCGACCAGCGTGCGTGCGGTGTCGCCGACCGCCGAGTAACTGTGCGGCACGTCGAGCTCTTGCGGCACCAGGACCAGCTTGCCTTCCATCACCTGCCGCTGCACCATGAGGCTGAACACTGAGACGGCGCCGGCGCCGTAGAACTGGGCGGCCCGCACCTCGGTGACCTTCACCCCTGAGGCCGCAGCCTCCTCCCATACCCGCGCCCTGGCCCGCCCCTTGGGGCCAGTTGCGGCCAGGGGGAGGTCGGGCGTGATCGGCCCACTTACCGGCCCATAGGCGTAGAGATTGCCGAGCATGACGTACGTGACCCCGGTCCGCTTCACCGCACTGAGGAGCGACGCCGACAAGATCGGAAACTGCTCAGGCCAGAGGTGGTACGGCGGCGCGGCAGTGGTGAAGAGCGTGTCCGCCCCCTCTACCAGCTCGGTGAGCCGGTCGGTGTCGGTCGCGTCCGCTGTGACCTTGTCGATGAGCGGGTGGTCGGGCCCGCCGCCGGTTCGGCTGATCATTCGCACCCGCTCGCCGTCCTCGGCCAGCAGCAGAGCGGTCTTCGACGCGGCGGCCCCGCGGCCCACGATCACATGAGATTTCATGTTGACAACGGTGCCGCTCCACGGCCTCCTAGGATAGTGGCCAGAATGCCAACCCTCCGGAGGATCTGGCCATGCACCGCGTCGCCGCAGTCATCGTGCCGCCCGTGCTCAGCTTCGACGTCTCGATTCCGCTCATGGTGTTCAACAGCGTCCCGCACTATGACGTGCGCGTCTGTACGGCGCGGCCCGGCCCGATGCCAACCGTCAACGGCCCCGCCATCGTGGTGCCGGACGGCCTGGACGCGGTGGAGGGCGCTGACACGGTCATCGCTGTCGGCAGCGGCGGCGAGCAGGCTCCCACGGAAGCCCTCGACGCCCTACGGAAAGCCGCGGCCACCGGCGCGCGGATCGCCTCCCTGTGTACGGGCGCTTTCGTACTGGCCCAAGCAGGCCTGCTCGACGGACTACGCGCCACGACCCACTGGGGACTGGCCGGCGACCTCGCCACTCGCTTCCCGTCCATCGCTGTGCAGCCCGACCTCCTCTTTGTCGAGGACGGCGGCATCTTCACCTCGGCGGGCGCAGCCGCCGCCATCGATCTGTGCCTGCATCTGGTCAGAATCGACTACGGCGCGGCGGTCGCCAACACGGCCGCGCGGCTCGCCGTCGTCCCTCCCGTACGCCCGGGCGGGCAGTCCCAGTTCATCGAGACACCGCTACCGCCGGAGCGCGGCACCTCTCTCGCCCTCACTCGCGTCTGGGCGCTCGAACACCTCGATCGCCCGCTCACCCTGGCCGACCTGGCCGATCACGCCAAGATGAGCGTGCGCACCCTCAGCCGGCGCTTCCACGCAGAGACTGGGCTGAGCCCGCTCCAATGGTTGCTGCACCAGCGCATCGACCGGGCCAGAGAGCTGCTGGAGACCACCGAGTTGCCCATGGATCAGGTAGCCCAGAAGAGCGGTCTGGGCAGCGCGGACTCCCTCCGCAAGCACATGGTCGGCCGGGTGGGCCTCACTCCCACGGCCTATCGCGCGAGCTTCAACCGAGCGCCCACTGGTGCCTCCCGCTGATGTTGGAAGCATGACCACGCTGCGGTAGGGCACCCCGTCCGCACTACGAGGGCCACGATCTGTTGCACCGTGCGCCTTCATGATCCGTCGACCAGAGCACTCCTACAGGGGGTCGACGTCCACGACCATCTCCGAGATCAGATCTTGAAGACCGTCTGCCGGCCGACGCGCAGCGGGTCGATTACCCGGCCAAGGCCGCGTGACAAGCCACTAGTTCCTTGCGGCGTCCTCTGAAGATCTTCCCGGTCGCGGCATCGACGGCGGCGGGAGCCTTACTGGCCACAACAAAGCCTCTGGACGTGGCGGTGGGTGATCAGACAGACGGCGAGTCCGAGGAAGGCTTCGTGGATGTCATCGCGTCGTTCCCAGCGGATGCGCAGCCAACGGAAGCCGTGCAGCCAGGAGGTTGGGTCGGCCGCGCGGCGAGGTGCTCACCATGAGGGCGACTCCTGTTCCGCGCGGCCTCCCGCCGAACCGGACATGACGGTTTCCCGGTCATCCGGCTCTCCAGTGACTACTGCGTGAGTGGCCTGGCTGGCCGTTCCGAATGAATACGGTCGTGGCAAGTGTCGCAGGCCAGGACGGTTTTGCGCCGTCGGTGAAGCATGACGCGCGCCCAATCGGAAGGCTGCCATCCGGCATGCGCAAGATCGGCGAGAGCGCGGACGTGGTGAACTTGCACGTTGCCCTTACTTCCGCAGATCTCGCAGGTATCCGCTAGGAGCCTCGCGATGAGTTCCTTCTGCGGATAGTCCACCCGTACCGGCTCACGATCGGCGAGTTCCGCCGCCCGCTGCCGTTGGAGAGGAATTCCACCGAATTGTGCCACCAGCGGCTTCCTGTTCTTCCGCTCGATACGGGCCTCGAAGCAGACTCGGGGCCCGTTGGGCGTGTCGATTCTGGCCTTGTGCTTGGCGGCCATCTTCGACACTGACGAGCGATGCTTGGCTGCAAGAGTCTTGAGCATAGAAGTCTCCATGACCCATTGCAGCCGGTGCAGCCGGAAGACATCCCCGGCAAGCAGGTAGTACTGGACGACACCCCGATAAACGGTCCCGTAGGTTGCCACGATTGCATGATCGCTGCTATTGGTCAGGGCCGTCGTCTTCGCGGGTTTTCCGCGATCCATATAAGGGGCGCACTTGGCTTTGATCACGTCCTGTGGGACACGGAGTGCTATCTGGCCGTTGATTCGACGGTAACGGCCAGTCTTCTTCGTGTCGTTGTGCTGGGTCGTGATCTCGTAGCCGAGAAACCTCGCTGCCCGGGTGCGGGCGTGAGTGATCAGCGTTTTATCCCGGGACAGTTCCAGCCTGAGTTCGTCACGCAGGAACTGGGCCAGGCGTTGTTTGATCTGCTCGGCCTCGGCTTTCGGTCCGGTGAAACCGAGGAGGTGATCATCCGCATAGCGTATATAGCGCAGCCTGCGGTATCCCGGATCGCCGGGATCCGCGCTCGGCAGGCTGACCATCTGCTGACGCAGCGCACGGGCCTGGACCCGGTCGCCGCGCCGGCGTGCTTTCGCCAGCAGATTCTGCAACTCCAGATATGCCGGGTTGCGGGCCCGGCGCTTCCCTCGGGTGTACTCCGGAATCAGAACTGTCTCGACGAACTCATCCAACTTGTGCAGGTAGATGTTGGACAGGATCGGGGAGGCCACTCCGCCTTGCGGCGCTCCGGAGAGCGTGGCGCCCCATCTCCAGTCCTCCAGGTATCCGGCCTTGAGCATGTTGCACACCAGCCGCAGGAACCGCTGGTCATGGATCTTCTCGCCGAGGATCGACAGCAGGACCTCGTGGTCCAGGCTGCTGAAACAGTCGGCGATGTCCCCTTCGATGAACCAAGACGTCCCGGTCCAGGTGTGGTCCACCTCCCGCAGAGCGGTATGGCAGCCCCGGCGGGGACGAAACCCATGAGAGTGGTCGGAGAACGTCGGCTCGTAATACGCCTCCAATAACAGGCGGACCACTTCACCGACGAGTTTGTCCGACCAGGTCGGTAGCCCCAGCGGACGCGTCTTCCCATTCTTCTTCGGGATATAAATGCGCCGGACCGGGCGGAAGCGGTAGCGCTCGTGGCGCATCGCCTCGGTGATCCGGTCAATCTTCCGCTGTGACATGCCGTCCACGGTTTCCGACGTGACCCCGGGCGTCATCGCACCATGGTTGGCGTAGATGCGCCCGTAGGCCAGCAGATACAACTGCGGGTTGAACAGCTGCCGATACAGTTCATCACACGGCAGGCCACGCCTGCCGCGTTCACGCAGGACACCCAGCACCGTTTTGGCGTTCTGCATTCCGCATACCTCCCGGGTTCAAGTGTCCGAATCACCTGGCCCCCTTCGCCCGATGCGGACGGCTTTCCCGTCCTCCTTGGCCGGTCGTGACTCCGGCGACTACTACGGGGCCTCCGTCGCCATAGGACTCGCATCCCGTAGGCGATCCCACGTTCGTCTCTGCTGTACGTTCTAGCGCGACACAGGCGTCCCACTCATCTCCTTGAATGTCCTCGCTGGACATCGCTCCGCACCCCGGAAGTGCCCCGGCCAACAATCGAAGGTGGAGCAGAGCGCGGCGCCGGTTTCAGCTGTCAATTCCGGCGGATGGGAACTTGCATCTTCTGGAGATTGGGATTCAAACAATCCAGTCTTCGCCATATCGCGCGGGCCGCCCAGCGCACCGTCCCTGACAACTGAGCCCGGTCGCTGGTTTTCTGACATGCTGTTGTCCCCTTCACCTTTCGGATCCAGGTAAGTCATCCGGCCCAGGAACCTCCTTCCGAGTTCCTCCCGGCTCAGCCGGGGATACAAACAGAGCGCCTCGTGGCGCACATGGTCCGCTCGACGACCCACCGAAACGTGCCCAGACCAGTGCCGTGCGGCTGTCCTCGTTCGGGGATTGCGGGTTGGATGCCGCGTTGCCGCAGCCGCCGGTACTTGTCGTGGTCGTAGCCGCGGTCGGCGAAGAGCATGTCGGGCCGCCTGCGCGGCCGGCCCACGACTCCGGCCACCGCCGGGATTTTGTCCAGCAGGGGCAGGAGTTGGGTGACGTCGTTGCGGTTGCCACCGGTCAGCGACACGGCGAGCGGAATCCCTTGGCCGTCGGTTATGAGGTGCTGTTTGCTGCCCGGGCGTGCGCGGTCGACCGGGCTGGGTCCGCTTTTGAACCCCGGCGTGCGGCCCGGACGTGGGAGGAGTCGATCACCGCCCGCGACCAGTCCAGCTGGTTCTTCGAACGCAGCTCTGTTCAGCAGAAGCCGGTGCAGCTGGTCCCAGACTCCCGCTTCGTTCCAGGCTGCCAGGCGGCGCCAGCAGGTCCTGCCCGAGCCGAAGCCCAGCTCTTGCGGGAGGTACTCCCACTGGATGCCGGTGTGCAGGACATGACATGCTCTCGGTCGCCTCGTGGGCGGCGTACCCCGTAGCCGCGACGTACGGCGCGTCGAAGGCAGCCGCGTGGAGCTACACCAACGCCGCCAGGCAGCAGCTCAAGACACAGGGGACCGAAGTCGTCGCCGTCCACGTCGGGCCGGGCGACACCGACATGCAGGCCGGCTTCGACGTCCCCAAGACCCCGCCGGCCGACGTGGCCCGCAGCGCCCTGGACGCGCTGGAGGCAGGCCGGCCCGAGGCCGTCGTCGACGAGATCAGCCGCAACGTGAAGTCCACGCTGCACGACGACCAGGCCCTGCTGTACCCGGCCCTCGAGGCGCAGTTCGCCGCGCAACTGGGCGACTGACCCACCAGAGGGCCGGCGTCAAGGTCGAGTCCGCAGCACTCAGGTCGAGAGCAGCCGAGTGTCGGTGTCGCGCCAGGCGCGATGCTGGCGCTGCAGGTAGGCGTCGAGGGTCGCCGGCCACCGGCCGATACTGCTTGACCTTGTTGATCCGCTTGATCCTGGGCGGCAGGTCGAAGTACAGCAGGGTGATCCCGAATCCGATTTCCGACTGGCCATGCGCTCGGTGTAGTTGAGTCTCCACGCCGAGGACATCGTCATCACCCTCCTCGGTATAGTCACAACGACTTCACCGGCCGACGCGCGCAGAGCCGCATGTTCGATCTGCTCGTGGACGCCCTCTGGTGCCCGAACCCCACGAGGGACCGGGCCTGCAGCAATCTAGGCATTCCCGGCTGCCTCCCCCCTCAGGAACTCCTGAAGCACCCCCAGCACGTCCTGGACCCCTTCCTTCGCCGTCCAGCACCCAGCAAAACATTATATTCGTAATATAATTTACCCATGCTCATGGCGGATGCCTCATCGGACTCACAGCCCGGAACGCAGGTCTGCCGGATCTCCGCCACCAACAACCTGAGGAATCACGCATGCTCGACAGCCTGTGGACCCCGACCGTCGCCGGAAAGATCTCCCTGCCGCACCGTCTGGCGATGTCCCCCCTGACCCGCAGCCGGGCCACCCCGGAAGGCGTGCCGACCGAGCTGAACGCCGAGTACTACGCCCAGCACGCCTCACACGCCCTCATCATCACCAAGGGCACCCAGCCCTCCGCCGACGGACAGGGCTACCCGGTAACCCCGGGCATCTACACCGACGAGCACATCGCCGGCTGGCGCAAGGTCACCGACGCCGTCCACAAGGCCGACGGACGCATCGTCATCCAGCTCATGCACGTCGGGCGCATCTCCCACCCCGACAACACCCCCCACCACCGGCAGCCGGTGGCCCCCTCCGCCATCAAGCCGGCAGACCAGATGTTCACCGCCTCCGGGATGCAGAAGATGCCGGAGCCGCGCGAGCTGACCACCGAAGAGGTCGCCGCGACGGTCGACGACTTCCGCCGCGCCGCCGCGGCCGCCATCGCCGCAGGCGCCGACGGCGTCGAGATCCACGGCGCCAACGGCTACCTGGTTCACCAGTTCCTGGCCACCAACACCAACCAGCGCACCAACCAGTACGGCGGCTCCCTCGACAACCGCATCCGCTTCGCGGTGCAGGTCGCCACCGCCGTGGCCGACGAGATCGGAGCCGACCGCACCGGCATCCGGCTCTCCCCCGGCAACCCCTTCCAGCTCGGCGACCTCACCGAGGACGACACCCACGAGCTCTACCCGGCACTCGTACGCGCCCTCGCCCCCCTCGGCCTCGCCTACCTGCACCTCGCCCACGGCGGCGACGAGGAACTCCTGGGCACGCTGCGCGAGCTGTGGCCGAACACGCTGATCCTCAACCGCGCCGGCACCGACATCGCCACCCGGGCCAAGGACATCGAGAACGGCATCGCCGACGTCGTCACCGTGGGCTCGATGGCACTCGCCAACCCCGACCTGGTCGAGCGCGTACGAGCCGGCGCACCCCTGAACACCCCCGACCCCGCCACCTTCTACGGCGGCGGCGCGGCCGGCTACACCGACTACCCCACCTACGCCGCCTGACCAGAACGCCCGGCGCCCGAGGTGTTCACCTTCCTCGGGCGCTTCGGCGTACACATGGCGCAGCCAGGCAGCTGAACATGCGCTCACGATGCGAGCGGTGCGGCGGCGATGACCACGCGGTCCCGCCTCGCGGCTCCCAGTCCGGACTCGCCGCACCGGAGGTGGACCCGGCCCACATCCCCTCACGAGGGCATCCGCGTCGCGGCCTCCTCAAATGAATCACCTGTCGACCATAATATTACGTGCGTCAGGTCACAGATTAGGATGGGATACGAGGCAAACGGCCTGGCGGAGTTGATGGAGGAACCCTGTGGCGCGCTACACCAAGGAGCACAAGCAGGTGACGCGGCAGCGGATCATCGAGCGGGCCGGCCACCGGTTCAAGCAGGACGGCATCGACGGCTCGGGCATCTCCACGCTGATGTCGGACGCCGGACTCACCAACGGGGCCTTCTACGCCCACTTCGAGTCCAAGGACGACCTCGTCGCCCACGTCGTCGCCGAGCAGCTGCGCGCGCAGGTGGAG
Source organism: Streptomyces sp. NPDC005402 (assembly GCF_040606575.1). NCBI lineage: Bacteria > Bacillati > Actinomycetota > Actinomycetes > Kitasatosporales > Streptomycetaceae > Streptomyces > Streptomyces sp. NPDC005402. The sequence goes on along the minus strand of NZ_JBEXFB010000023.1, from coordinate 127,314 downwards.
CAGTTCGGCGCGCTGCGGCCCGGCCGCGAGGGCCTTGAGGATCTCATCCGCTCGTACTCTGTCGCCCGAGCACCGGGACAACCCCGGCAACGGTTGTCCGAACGCCGCCCTGCTGGACGAGATCGGCCGCTGCGGTGACGGAACCAAGGTCGCCTACACCCACGGCGCCAAAGCCATCGTGGACGAGTTCGCCGCCCGTCTGAATCCGGAGGATCCGCAGTCCGCCCGCGGTCAGGCCGTCGGGCTCTTCACCCTGGCGGTGGGAACGCTGCAGCTGTCCCGCGCGCTCTCCGACCAAAAGTTCTCCGACGAGGTCCTCGAGCAGGGAACCGAGAACGCCCTCGCCATCGCGCGATGCACGTCAGCACCGGCTTAATGACCTGGCACGGGCCGGGACGCCGGTGCCGCGTGAGCGGGTGGTCCCCGGGACAACTGCGATCTCGGGAGCGGCCGGCGCGGGGGTCCTGCGCTCGTACGGCGGCTGACTCTGCGCCCGTTCGAAATACGCCGTAGCGGCAGTGCAGGTCCTGGGCCTGGGTCCTGGTGCCCGAACGGGACGTCGGCCGGTCTCCGCATCGCCATCCTGCACGACAACCGCCCCGGCGCCGCAGGGCCGAGAGGCGAGCAGGTCAGTTACGTCGAACACGTGACGAGAGCCGTGACGCCCGCCGGGCGTCACGGCTCTGAGTCAGCGTCCTTGGCCCCGTACGCACACCGCACCGCGGCCCTACGGCCGGCCGAAGAACTCGAGAGCCGTCGGCACGAACTGCTCGTGGTACTGGAAGATGCCGCCGTGTCCGCCGTCGGGGTAGATCACCAGCTCGGAGTTCGGCAGTCGCCGGTCCATGTCGTACGAGTTCGACGTCGGAACCATCTTGTCGTTGTCACCGTTGGCGACGAGCACGGGCTGCTGGATGCGGGAGAGATCCTGCGGCCGTGCCAGCCCCCAGCGGTGGATGGCCTTGAGCTGGGAGAAGTAGGAGGTGAGGCGGATCGCCTTGTCCCGGTCCTGGGTGCGCTCCTTCAGGCGGCCCAGGAACTCCTTGCCGGCCCGAATCCCGTTCGGGGTGCGGGTGAAGAAGAGGAACTGCTTCACGTCCTGAAGGGTGAGCAGCGCCCGCAGGGTGTCGAAGTGGGAGATCCGGGTGACGTTCTTGATGCCCTCGCCTCCGGCCGGACCGGTGCCCGCGAGGATCAGCCTGCGGATGAGCTGCGGATCGGTCTGTGCGATCACCTGGGCGATCATGCCGCCCATCGAGACGCCGAGGACGTCGACCTGCTCGAAGCCCAGCGCCCGGATGAAGGTGACGGCGTCCTTGGCCATCTCCTCGATGGTCTTCGGCGCCACGCCGCTGGACGCGCCCACACCCCTGTTGTCGAACGTGATCACCCGATGCTTGGCGGCGATGCCGTCGACGACCCGGGGGTCCCAGTTGTCCAGGACCGCGGCGAGGTGCGTGATGAAGATGACCGGCATGCCGGTCCGGGGGCCGAGGTCGCGGTACGCGAAGGTCACTCCGTCGGCGGTGACGGTGCGGGTCTGCGCGTTCTTGTACGACGTCACCAGGTCACCATGTGTTTCGCGTGCGCTCACGGTCGTGCCCTTCGATGCGAGAGTTACCGCCACCATGCGTCCAGCCTCTGCTTCCTCGCAGGTGGACACAGAGCGGTTCCCAGGTCTCCCGGCTGCGGCTGCAGTCCGGAGTCGGCGGTCAGAGGAGGCCCAGGAAGTGGGAACCCTCTTGGATCAGGTCTTGAACGACCCGACCATTGAAGTATGGCCATACTTTCATGGGGGCGCAAGTGGTCGAGTCGAACGCGATGCCCAGCGGCGGAATCACAGGTTCCGCCGAGCCTCGCGGCGCACAGTACAGCGCACCACCAGGGCAGGAGCAGCGGCTGACCTCCGCCGACAGCGCGAGACGCCGGTCGTGGCCGACGAGTCGTCGACGTCCGGCCCCGGACCGGTGACAGCCGATGATCTGTACGACGGTCAGGACATCGATGCTCGGCGTGAGGACCATGCCTGGCTCCGCCCCGGATTCCAGGACGAGCCGGGCCTGAGCCCGCACCGTCGACTACGCCAACGCCCGCCTCAGCCCCGACCCCGCGCCGCCGGTATGGCGCATAGCCCACTTGCACGCGCAGCAGACCTGGCCCAGCGCCTCCGGTGCCCTTCTCCTCGACTTCAGACAGAACAGCGTGGGCCGGCCCACAAGGTCCGCGCGCACGGAGTGGCCGGGACGGTTATCGCGGCGCGACGTGCCGAGGTCACCGAGGACGGCGAGTGTGCGCACGGCCCCGGCATCCGGCCCTGGCAACCGACCGACTCACCCTGAGCGGCGCCGACGACACCTTCCCACCGACCATGACCTTCCACAGATTTGGCTGCGCCGAGCTCACGGGCCGGCCGGAAGGCATCCCGGTCGATGACGCGGTGAGCGCCGTCGCCATCAAGGTCCGACCCGCACTCAACCTGGAACTGTCTGGAACTGTCGCGGTGTTCACTCGTGCTCCTGCGCCAACCGGAATCCTGCCGCTGGACTGGACGAAGTGACAGCCCACCGGCGACGCCGTGCCGGCTGCATCGGCGAGGGCACGCACCATCACCGTCTCGGTCCGCTCGCCGACGACCACATGCCCAGCTGGGTGGCTGGGCGGAGGCATCGGGACATGTGCCCTGCTGCCCGACGGGCACATCCGTGAGGTGACCACGACCGTTTCGACGGCAACGAGCTCGTACCCGATGACTGGACCGCCGTCCACCGTCGCGGTACCCAGATCGGCTGACTGATCCCGGTTCCGGTCGGCCGTGCCCGCCGAGGTCGGCGAGGTCGGCGAGGTCGGCGAGGTCGGCGAGGTCGGCGAGGTCGGCGAGGTCGGCGAGGTCGGCGAGGTCGGCGAGGTCGGCGAGGTCGAACGCGCTGCGGCGGTGGCGGTCGCGCCTCAGGCAGACCACGTCGTCGCGGTCGTCGGCGACACGGTACGCCTGACCGGGGAAGGCCGCTCCACGGTGACGCCGGAGCTCATGGGCGGTCAGATCGCACTCCTCGACGCCCTCAGAAGCTCGACCGGCCCCTCGCCGTCCTCCAGGGCAAGCCCTCGACGCGGCCAGCGTGGGAAACCCAGACCGCGAGGGCGTCGGAATTCGGGGTTATTGAATTACGTTCACAATACAATACATTGAAGGAGCCGCTGGAGGGCGAGTGGCCCACCCGGCACGTAGAGGAGTGTGCGGTGCGATACAGGAGAGAGCACAAGCAGGCGACCAGGCAGAGGATCATCGAGACTGCGGGCCGCCGCTTCAAGGAGGACGGCATCGACGGCTCGGGCATCACGGCGCTCATGAAGGACGCCGGGCTGACCAACGGCGCCTTCTACACCCACTTCACATCCAAGGACGACCTCGTGGCCACCACGATCGCCGACCAGCTGCAGGCCCAGAACGCGATCATCGTCGCGCACGCGGAACCAGGCCGCGCCGGCCTCGAACAGATCGTGCGCTGGTACCTGTCCCCCTGGCACCGCGACAGCCGTGACGTCGGCTGCCCCTCCGCCGCCCTGCTCGACGAGATAGGGCGCTGCACCCACCCGACCAAGCAGGCTTACACCGAGGGCGTACTGGCAGTCGCCGACGGCATCGCCGCCCGCCTGGCGCCCGACGACCCGCTCTCGGTCCGCCCCATGGCACTCGGCTCGTACGCCATGATGGCTGGCACACTCCAGCTCTCCCGGGCCCTCGCCGACCCGCAGCTCGCCGACCAAGTCCTCGACCAGGGCATCCACAACGCCCTCGCGCTCCTGGGCGTCGAGCACGGACGGGACACCAGGAGGGCGCACTGACCGGCGTGCACGCGGACACTTCGGAGCGCGCCGCGCCCTCCGCACTGCGCCAACACCTCACATGCGGCGCGACACGTGTACGGGAAAAGAGGTGTCCACTCGACACCCGGAGCCTGCGCGCGGCGCCGCCCACCCCCTGCGCTCGGGCACGAACGTCGCGGACCATCCACGAGTGGTCCACCGGAACCGCCGCCGGCTCGGTGAACCGGCGGCCCCGGACAGTCGCCTCGGTCAGGCGTCATGCCCACCTGGAAGGTCATGTCGTCTGCCGAGAGGTGCCGCTGAACAGCACGAAATCGGCATGGGTGCCCAGCAGCCAGGCCGCCTGACTGACCGGAGGCGTGACCTCGTAGCACCGTCGGTCACGGATCAGTGCCCAGATGACGTTGACGCGTCAGCGCCACGGTGAGCGCAGCCTGGATGTGCTTCTGACCACTGGTCAGCGTCCGTCACGGCCCGAACTCGCGGAAGTTGTACGACCGCAAAACGCGCCGAATGGCCAAGGCGCCCGGGGAGTCGCCTTCGTAACCACCACTCCCGCCACCTCGGGTGCGTTCCCGACCCTCTCCCCTATGACAACGGCGCCTTTGACGGTCCGCCCCCGCCCGACCGCCTCTACTGTCTGCCGCGTTGTACACCGGGCCTCCGCCGGGCCATTGCCTTCCACCCCTCGCCGGACCTATGGTCTGCCGAACGTAATATTAAGATCGCTATTCCACTCGGCACCGTCAGCGTCAGAGACGAGGCATGCCGTGAGTGACGTCCCCTTCCAGTCCGCCGTGCAGCAGTCACGCGCACTGGCCGCGGGTGAGATCTCGAGCCGGGAACTCGTCGAGATCTATCTCGAGCGGATTGCCGTCCACAACACCGCACTGAACGCGGTGGTGACCCTGGACCCCGAGCGTGCACGCCGCGAGGCGGGGAAAGCCGACGCCGAGCGGGCGGCCGGGCAGAGCCTCGGCCCCCTGCACGGCCTGCCGATCACCGTCAAGGACAGCTACGAGACAGCAGGCATGCGCACCGTCTGCGGGCGTATGGATTTCAAGGACTACGTGCCCGACCAGGACGCCGAAGCGGTCAAGCGGCTGCGCGCGGCCGGTGCGGTGATCATGGGCAAGAGCAACATGCCTCCGGGCAACCAGGACGTCCAAGCTGACAACCCGGTATTCGGCCCCTCATCGAACCCGTGGGACACCACCCGCACCTCGGGCGGATCCGCCGGCGGCGGCGCCGTCGCCACCGCCGGGGGCCTCACCACGTTCGACTTCGGCTCGGAAATCGGTGGATCGACCAGGATCCCGTCCCACTTCAACGGCCTGTACGGCCACAAGTCGACCTGGCGGTCGATCCCGCTCATCGGACATGTGCCCTACGGCCCGGGCGCCGGACGATGGACGGAAGCCGACATGGCCTGCGGCGGCGCGCAGGTCCGCGACGCTCGTGATCTCGTCCCGATCCTGCGGGCGACGGTCGGGCCGGCCGACTACGACAGCGGTTTCGGCTACACGCTCGCACCGCCGCGCGCGACCAGGCTCGCCGACTTCCGTGTCGCGGTCTGGAGCGAGGATCCCTCGTGTCCGGTCGACAGCGACATCATGGAGGCCATGGATGACGCGGTCACCGTGCTGCGTACGGCCGGTGCGAAGATCACCGTCCAGCCCGCGAGCCTCCCCGTCGACCTCGCGACCAATCACGGGAAGGCCTTTTCGCCCCTGCTCTTCGGCGCGGGCGACCGCACCGGCCTCTCCCCTGCCCCCAGTGCCGCGACCCTGGCCCGGTTCGTCCAGCACCCGCGGGGCGACGCCGGACCCGCCCTGCGCGGAACCTTCCAGTCCCACTTCCACTGGCTGCAGGCCCACATGGTGCGGAACGAACTCCGGCAGCGCTGGTACGAGTTCTTCCAGGACTTCGACATCGTGCTCATGCCGGTCACCCCGACGGCCGCCCCCGCCCATCACAACAAACTGATCGACTGGTTCGGGCGGCCCTTCGAGGTCGACGGTGTACGACGTCCCTACTGGGACCAGGTCAAGTGGAGCGCCGTCGCCAACGTCTCCGGAGGGCCGGCCGCCACGACCATCCCCGTACGCAAGGGCAGAAGCGGACTGCCCATCGGTCTGCAGGCCATGGGCCCGAGCGGAGGCGATCTCACCACCATCGAATTCGCCGCCCTGCTCGGCCGGGAGGTAGACGGCTTCGTACCGTCTCCGGCCCTCGTCCAGATCTGACTGCCCAACCCAGGCAACCAGGAAGGCGACGCGCACCACCCGACCCGCAACGTGTCACGGCTGCCGATTCCGCCTGCCAGTTCTTCGGAGCACACCGCGACCTCCTCAGCGACGACCGCATCGCATCGCGTACGACGTCTTCGGCGCCGCAGCAAACCGGATCGCAACCCGGCCAAGGTCGCGGCCAGGTCGTAGATCTCGTACAGGGCGATCCTGCCGGGCGCTCCTGTTCGGGAAGTCTCGGAGGCCCTCGCAGGCTCAAGGGCGCGACGCCGATCCGAGCCCCAGCGGGCCTGTTGCCGCTGGGGCAAGCATCCCTCTACATGTTGATCATGTGGCCGGCGAGGCCGTGGACGGCTTCCTTGACCGCTTCGCCGAGGGTGGGGTGGGCGTGCACGTTGCGGGCGATCTCGTGGACCGTGAGGTCCCACTGCTGGGCCAGGGTCAGCTCGGGCAGGAGTTCGGTGACGTCGGGGCCGATGAGGTGTCCGCCCAGGAGCTCGCCGTACTTGGCATCGCTGATCAGCTTCACGAAGCCGGTCGCGTCGCCCAGGCCGTGGGCCTTGGCGTTCGCGGTGAACGGGAACTTGGCGACCTGGACGTCGAAGCCCTTCTCCCTGGCCTGCGCCTCGGTGTAGCCGAAGCTGGCGATCTGCGGCTGGCAGAAGGTGGACCTCGGGATCATCACATAGTCCAGCTCCATGGTCTCCGCGTCCGCGATCGTCTCGGCGGCGACCACGCCCATCGCCTCGGCGGCGTGCGCCAGCATCAGCTTCGCGGTGACGTCGCCGATGGCGTAGATGTGCGGGACGGAGGTGCGGCAGCGTCCGTCGACGTCGATCGCGCCGCGCTCGGTGACCCGCACACCGGTGTTCTCCAGGCCGTAGCCGGTGACGTTCGGTGCGAAGCCGATCGCCTGCAGGACCTTGTCGGCCTGAAGGACCTGCTGGGCGCCGTCCTTGCCGGTGACGGTGACCCGGACCTGCGGACCGGACTCGTCGATCGACTCGACACGGGTCGAGGTGAGAACGTCGATGCCCAACTTGCGGTACTGCTTGGCCAGTTCGGCGGAAACCTCGGCGTCCTCCAGCGGGGCGATCCGGTCCAGGAACTCGACGACGGTGACCTTCACGCCGTAGTTGTGCAGGACGTAGGCGAATTCGACGCCGATGGCCCCGGCGCCCGCGATGACGATGGACTGCGGCAGGTCGTCGGCGAGGATCTGCTCCTCGTACGTCACCACGCGCGAGGTACGGCGGGTGCCGGGCAACAGCTTGGGGGTCGCCCCGGCGGCGATGATGCAGTGATCGAAACCGATGGTGCGGGTGTTGCCGTCGTAGTCGGCCACCTGGAGCGTGTGCGGGTCGAGGAACGTGCCGCGACCGCTGACTTCCGTGATCTTGTTCTTCTTCATCAGGTAGTGGACGCCCTTGACCCGGCCGTCCGCGACCTTCCGGCTGCGGCGGAAGGCCTCCCCGTAGTCGAAGGAGACCTCACCTTCGGCCTTGATGCCGAAGGTCTTCGCCTCGCGCGTGAAGATGTGCGCCAGCTCGGCATTGCGCAGCAGTGCCTTGGTGGGGATACAGCCCACGTTCAGACAGACGCCACCCCAGTACTTCTCCTCGACGACCGCGACACGCTTGCCCAGTTGGGCGGCCCTGATGGCGGCTACATATCCGCCGGGGCCCGCGCCGAGTACGACGACGTCGAAGCGCTCACTCTGCTCGTCCATGGACTGCTTCCTTTCCGCTGGGGCGGGCCACCCCCGCGAAGGGCGGACTCACTCCCGATCGAACGATCTTTTCATCAATACGCCGGCGGCGGCATCCGCCAGCTCCCGCAGCAGGGAAACGGTGGAGGCGACCGTATGGTCCACCATCTCGAACGGCGGCTTCCCGACGTCAGCTTCAGCGCCACGCAGCGGTGATCTATGCCCGGCCAGCTGTTGTCGTGCGCCCTGCCGCACGGGGGCGTTGACTGTCAGGCGGCGGTCTCCCTCGGCTGCGGGGAGGAGTCCTCCGCCCGCAACACATAGGCCGCAGCGCCGGCGAAGGAAGCCTCGACGACAAGAACGGCGATCAGCAGCGGATGGGGCCACCCATCCGCCGCGATGCTGACCACGCGCCCCACAGCCAGGCCGCTCATGAAGGTGAACAGCGTGATGAGCGAAGTCCTGGTGTACCGCGGATTGGAGGCTCCCAGGCAGAACAAGATCGCCACGGCTACGAACAGTGACCCGGAACCGCTCCTGAAAATGTTCGCCTGCGATGGCGACTGGATGTCGACCCCGTAGACGTCGAGCAAGAGGTGGGGAGCCAGGAGATAGATCAACCCGATCACGGCGATCCCGAGGCCCGCGGAACCAAGAACCATCTTCTTCAGGCTCATCTTTCTGATACCTCCGGTGTGGGAGCTCATCGAAGAAGCTCCGGAACATGTGGCACGAACTGCTCGTGGTGCTCGTGGTGCTGGAAGACGCCGCCATGGCCGGCATCGGGGCAAATCCGAGTGAGGCGTTCGGCAGGCGATGCGCGAGGCCGAACGATGCTCGTGTGGGAAGCCTGCCGCCGTCCCCGGCGTTCGCGACCAGAACGGGATACCGGGTCGGCACGATGCGACGCAGCACACTGATGCCCGGGGACGCACCCGTCACGAGAGCCACCAGCCGTGTCGCTGTCAACGTCGGCTTCCGATCGTTTATATTACGCTCATACTACCATGGTGCCGAGAGAACCGTGCCCTGGTGGACCAGCAACTCGCGGACGTCGTCATGGAACAGGGCATCCAGAGCGCCCTCACCCTGCTCGGCACTGAGACCGACGACAGGGCGCCGGTCTCAGTGCCGAGCAGGGGCGTCCGCGTTTCGCCCGGCGCCGGAGCCTGGCGGTGGGCACCGCCACCGCCCCGGGCTGGTGCCAGGTCGGTCATGGCGTCGCACGCAAGGGCGAACCGTGACGTCGACCGCGGCGTGAGAGCAGTGAAATTGCGGAGCGTTGGGTAGGCCGCGTGCGCGGCAGACCCGACCGAGGTGGGAGTGGGCGACATGGCACAGCTGCTCGCGGGGTTCGCACCGATCGAGGTGGACATCGACGGGATCGGTATCACCGGCCGGACGGCCGGCACCGGGCCACCGGCCCTGCTGCTGCACGGCTATCCGCAGACTCAGTGATGTGGCATCAGATCGCCCCCATCCTGGCGCAGCGCCACACCGTCGTGCTGACGGATCTGCGCGGCTACGGCGGCTCCGCGAAACCGGTCGTCGGCGCCGACCATACCGAGTACAGCAAACGCGCCATGGTCGCGGACCAGGTCGCGGTGATGGCGAGCTTCGGCTTGGACACCTTCGCCGCGGTCGGACACGACCGCGGTGCCCGCGTCGTGCACCGGATGTGCCTCGATCACCCCGCCCGGGTCAGGCGCGCCGCCGTCCTGGACATCGTGCCCACCCGGCACGTCTTCCCCCCGCGGACACCGCTTCGGGGTAGCCGTCTCTCGCCCGTGTGTGTCATTCGGCCTGCCATGAGACTGTGCTCAGCTGCGCGACGATGTGGTGCCCGAGGCCGGCGGGCACGTCGAGCCCCGCCGCGGTGAGGATCTCGCGAACCCGCGTTCGGCGCGCTCACCCAGCCCGTCGTAGCCGTGCTCGAACAGGCGCCGGGTCTGTTCACGGGGCCAGCCGGTGGGCATCAGGTGCTGCGATAGTTGCGGATCGAGGGCGGGGAACCGGAGGTACGCGTCCATCAGCCGGGGCCTGGCGGCCAAGGCCTCGCCCCCGCGGACCCGCTCGTCCCAGGGCGTCGCCAACCACCGCCATTCCTTGACGAATATGGCGACCCGGCCTGGGTCATGCACACCACGGCGCTGCCGCAACCCGGCCAAGGCAACACCACACGCTGCGGTCAGGCCGGTCACTTCGGCGACGTCGGCGAGCAGCCGGGCACCGGCATGACCGACCACGCCACGCCCGTCAGCACTCACGATGATCTTCGGACGCGACCCGGTAGCCCTCACTCGGCAGGTGCCTTCCATGGCGAACGATCAGGGCCTTCGACAAGCCAGATCATCCCGAATGGCAGGCACCTTCCTCATTTCCGATCATGAACCGCGGGCAGGCTTCCTGAAAGGCCCGGGCTAAACAGCCCTTCCGTCACCCAGGAAAGGCCGCAGATGCGCCAGCATCGCTGTCGGCTGCTCCTCCGGGATGAAATGGCCGCACTCCGGGATCTCGGCACCGGTGACGTCGTCCGCATACTCGCGCCAGATCTCCAGCGTCGGCAGGCGGGACGGCAGCCCCACGGAACCCCACAGCGCCAGTACCGGCATGGTGAGGCGCCGGCCCTCGGCGGCGTCGATGTCGTCGAGGGCGACGTCCTGCTCCATGGCGCGGTAGTCGTCGAAACTCGCGCGCAAGGCACCCGGACGGGAGAACGCCCGGACATAGCCGTCGACCGCTTCGGATGTCAGACCGTGGCGGTTGTAGGTCCACCGCTCGAAGAAGTACTCGAGATATCCGCGGATGTCGTGGCCCACGAGACGCTCCGGCAGGTCGGGTTGCATCTGGAACAGCCAGTGCCAGTATCCGGAGGCGAGGGAGGCATCCAAGCGCCGGAACATCTCCCGGGTGGGCACGATGTCGAGTACGGCGAGCCGCTCCACCTGCTCCGGGCGATCCAGCGCCCACCGGTGCGCCACACGGGCGCCGCGGTCGTGCCCCACGACCGCAGCCTTGTCGAAGCCGAGGGCCTCAACGAGACCGGCGATGTCGGCAGCCATGCGCCGCTTGTCGTAACCGGCCGTGGGCTTGTCACTCAGGCCGTAGCCGCGCAGGTCGGGCGCCACAACAGTGTGGTCGGCCGCGAGATCCGCCAGCACCGGCCGCCAGCAGTCGGAGGTCTGCGGCCAGCCGTGGAGCAGCACGAGCAGGGGGCCGGATCCCGCCCGGACGTAGTGCAGGCGGACCCCGTCCACCTGCGCCACTCCGGTCGTCACTGTCGGCTGTCCCATAGATCCGCCTCCTCGGCACGGCTAACCGTCTTAGACGGTTAAGCTAACGTGCAGAATGGAGGAGTGGCAACGGACGACATGTGGATCTGGGACGGCGGGCGGGTCTGCCTGGACTTCACCAACACCCTCCGCTACCGGTGGCGGACCGCGCCGGAGGAGACTCTCCGGAACCCGGACGACCTGGCTCTCTGGCTTCAGCGAGCGGGCATGCTCGCACCGGGCATCCAGGATCCCGGCACTACCGCCGTCCTGACGTCGGGCCGGCGACTGCGCGAGACGGTCGACCGGGCCGTACTCGCGGTCGCCGACGGCCGAGTGCCCTTGTCCGGCGATGTCACCGCGCTCAACCGATCAGCGGCGCAGGCCCCCCGGCCCGCCCTGCAGATCGTCATCGCGGACGGGCGCCTGGAACCCGCCGCAGGCATGAGTGTCGCCGCCGATGCCGCGGCCGCGCTGGCGCTGATCGCCCAGGACGCCGTCGATCTGCTTCTGTCCGCCGAGATCCGGCGGGTACGCGTCTGCGGTGCGGACGAATGCGCCCTGCGTTTTGTGGACCGCTCCCCCGCCCGCAACCGCCGCTGGTGCTCCATGTCCCGCTGCGGCAACCGCACAAAGGTCCGCCTCCACCAGGCCCGGGCCAGGCGGAGTGAGGACACCTCGGCGGACTGAGCCCATCACGAGCTCCTGGCACCACCGCGCTCAGTTCACTCGGCGGGCCTCAGACGAAAGGCCGGGCCGGGGATGCTCTCAATCTCTTCCGGCTGTACGGCGTGGCCCCGGTCGCAGCGGATCTGGGCGTCGACGTGCGCGCCGCAACCACGGTGCCGGGACAACATGGCCGGGCCCTCCGGGTCGGCGCGGTAGCGGTCGCCCCACTGCAGGAGCCCCAGCACGGCCGGGACCAGATCCACACCCTTGCGCGTGATCACATACTTCGGCCGACTCCGCGAGCCCGGCTCCTTGTAGGTCTCGGTGGCCAGAATCCCTTCCTCCACAAGCATCCGCAGCCGCGCCGCGAGGAGGTTGCGAGGACAGCCGAGGACGCGTTCGAACTCACTGAAACGGGACGAGCCGTAATAGACCTCGCGCAGGATCAGGATCGTCCACTTCTCGCCCACGACCTCAAGGGTCCGGGCGATCGAGCAGTTCGACGCGTCCCGGTCGAGACGGGGGTCCACGCCGGCGTCCTGCAGAGCTTCGGTCGTTGCATCCATGAGGGGATTCTAACCTCCCTTGAGTTTACTTATCCATACCCAGCTAGTAGCGTCGTAGTCGGCACATCAACCCGGCCGCACGCGAGAAACGGGCGCGCAAGGGGGACCTGCCGGAAGAATCGCATCAACCACCCGGACACCCACACGGAAAGGCCGCCGGCATGAAGGCGTTCGTCGTCGAGAAGTACGGCAAGGACGGCGTACGCGCCGCAGAGGTACCCGAGCCCACCGTCGGAGACCGCGACGTCCTGGTCAGAGTGAGCGCCGCCAGCATCAACCCGCTGGACAAGATGGTCCGCAACGGGGAGTTCAAGCAGATCCTGAAGTACAAGACCCCGTTCGTACTCGGCCACGACGTGGCCGGCGTCGTGACACAGGTCGGCTCCGCCGTACACGGCTTCAAGGTCGGCGACGAGGTCTACGCCCGCCCGCGCGACCTGCGGGTCGGCGGCTTCGCAGAGTACATCGCGATCGACGCGGACGATGTCGCCCCCAAGCCGACCTCACTCTCCCTGGAAGAGGCGGCCGCGGTGCCGCTGGTGGCCCTGACCGCCTGGCAGATCCTCGTCGAGCGCGCGCACGTGAAGCCGGGGCAGAAAGTGCTCATCCACGCCGGAGCCGGCGGCCTCGGGTCCACGGTCATCCAGCTCGCCAAGCACCTCGGCGCCACGGTGGCGACGACCGCGAACACCAGGTCCGAGGAGTTGGTCAGGAGCCTTGGCGCCGACGTCGTCGTCGACTACACCAAGGAAGACTTCTCCAAGGCGCTCTCCGGCTACGACCTGGTGCTGGACTCCCTGGGCGGGGCGAACCTCGAGAAGTCGCTGACCGTACTGAAGCCCGGCGGCCTGGCCATCAGTGTCGTCGGCCCGCCCGACGCCGGTTTCGCCAAGCAGCTCGGCGCCCCCGCCGTCATGCGCCCGGTCATGAGCGTCCTCAGCCGCAAGGTCCGCAAGCAGGCCAAGGCGCTGGGCGTGCGCTACCAGTTCCTCTTCATGCAGGCCAACGGCTCCCAGCTGCGCAAGCTCGGCGCCCTCTACGACAGCGGGAAGCTCCGCCCGGTCATCGACAGCACCTTCCCCTTCGACCAGACGCTCGAGGCGATGGCGTACGTCGAGCAGGGCCGCACCAAGGCCGGCAAGGTCGTGGTCTCCCTGGCGCCCGACAACGACTGAGACGCGCCCGGCAACAGCCCCTCCGTTCCGGCACAGTGACCGGAGGGGTCACAACACCGCCGCGATGGCATGGGGCATCCTGCAATACGGACTCTTCGTCGCCACCGCCTGGCTGTACGAGAATCGAAGCACGCGGTCGCCCGATCCCATCGAGCAGTCTCTGACCGGCGTGCTCCACAGCCAGATGCCGGATGCCCGTCCCCGACAGTTCCTGGCGTGAAGCGGTGACCATGGGCATCCGGGGCTCGGGCGTACTGGACCCCATCGGTTCAGACGCGAGACCGCCCGTGATCCTCGCCTTCCTGATCTTCATCGGAGTATCTCTGCTGTGGCTCTTCACACTGGCCACGGCGGAGAATGACAGCCCGGAAGGGCTCTATGTGGCCGACCGGGCCCTCTCCCCCCGTCTTCAACGGATTCGCGCTGGCCGGCGAGCAGATCTCGGTCGTCACTCCACTGACGGTCTCCGGGGGGGGGCATTGCCGTGTTCGGTTACGGCGGCTTCACTTTCGCCCTCGACGGCCTTCTCATGCTCGGCGTCCTGCTGCTCTTCGCGCAGAAGATACGCAACAGCGGTCGCTACACTCTCGGCGACCTCTTCTCCTTACGGGCGTCAGGTTCGGGGCCCCGGATCGCCGCGACCGCGGTGACACTGGCCAACACGATTCCCATTCTCATGATCCAACTGCGGGCCGCCGGCGGGGCCGAGGCGATCTAAGTTCTTCTGGCGCCGGTTCAACCGCCGAGGACTACTGTGGTCCGTTTACGGCGGTCTACTGTTCTGCACCGTCCTCACGGCCTTCTGGCCCGTCGTCTCGGGAACCGTGTTCGCGCTGCAGCCGGAAGCACACTTCGACTGGTATCCGTTCCAGACCCCAGGCCTGGTTTCCGTACCTGCAGTGTTCGTTCTCGGGTGGCTCGGCAGCGTCAGCTCACCCCAGGATTCCGAACTCGAGCTTCGCGGCCTGCAGTACAGGGTCCTGACGGGAAGGGAACTCGGACCCCGGGCCGCCGATCTGCAGCGGTAGAAGTTCTGGGGGGTTGATCGCTTCGCGAGAGGACCGGCGGGGGACTTGCCGTTGCCTCGTCAGTGCAGAAGGCGGCTCCTTTGCCGCTCTCCCTCCTCGGTGTGCTGCGGGGCCGTCCGCAGCTCCAGTAGACACAAGTGCGCCCACAGCACCGCCCTCCCGCATCCGCTCCAGGCGTCGTTCTCAGTGACCACCTGAAGGGTGAAGGCGAACTCGCGGGCGGCCCAGCCGACAAGTGGTCGACGCAACCGTTGCGCCGCAGGTCAGATGCAGTCTCCGCAAGCACTCCGGCAGGGACACGCCGTACCGGATCTCCACGGGATCAGAGCCCTCTACGTCTCACCGACGGCCCCCGGGGTCCGGGCGATCGAGCCGCTGGACGTGCTCCCCGGTCGGGACGGGGCCCATCTCCGATGCCCTGAAGGATCTCCTTGCATCCATCAGGGTGACCCCAATGCGACTGAGTTTACTTTTCTATACTCAGCCAGTAGTGTCATGACCAGCGATCGACCCGGCTGCCGCAGGGGAACCCGGCACGGCACCAGTGTGAGAAGGAGCATCACCATGGGAATAAGCGCAGAGGCACACGAGTTCGCGGAGTTTCTCGCGAGTGTGAGCGCGAAGTCGTCGACACCGGGCCTCGACCTGGCCGTCATCCGCGACATCATCGACTCGAGCCACAAGGCGTCGACCGAGCCGGAAGGCGTCACCTACGCCGAAGTGGACGCAGGCGGCGTCCCCGCACTGTGGGCCATCCCCGAGGGTGCCGACCCCGACCGCGCGCTGCTCCACTTCCACTTCGGTGGGTCTGTCGCGGCCTCCATGCACTCCGACCGCAAGGCCGCGGGCCACATCGCGAAGGCGGCCGGCGCCCGCTCGCTCGTCGTGGACTTCCGCCTGGCGCCCGAACACCCCTACCCGGCACAGCTGGACGACGCCGAGACCGCCTACCGTTGGCTGCTCGCCCAGGGCTACGAGCCGCGGAACATCGGCAGTACGGGCCACTCGATCGGCGGCACCCTCGCGGTGATGCTGCCGCTGCGCCTGCTCGCCAAGGGCGAGGCCACGCCCGGCGCGATCGTCAGCGTCTCCCCCTGGACCGACCTCACGATCCAGAACCCGGCGGTGGACGCCAACGAGACGAACGACAAGATGCTCAGCCGGGGGTCCCTGGAGTTCTTCCGCCGAGCCTGGCTGCAGGACCCGGCCGTGGACTTCGCCGACCCGCAGATCAGCCTCGTGCACGCCGACCTGACCGGCCTGCCGCCCACGCTCGTCCACTACGGTGAGTACGAGACCCTCGCCGACGACGGGGCCCAGCTCGGCCGCCGCCTCGCGGACTTCAAGGTCACCACCGAGACCCACGCGATGCCCGAAGGGCAGCACTCGTTCATCATGGGCGCCGGACGCGTACCCGAGGTGGACCAGGCCATCGGGCAGATGGGCCAGTGGCTCCGCACGCACCTCGGCGCGTGAGCGAAAGCCGCGCCTGACGTCAGGCCTGTCCGCCAGGCCGCCGCACCACCGCGATGCCGGTGACCGGGTTCACCGGTTACCGGCATCCTGCTCGACCACGCCGGCCGGCATGCGGTACTTGTGTCCGACACCGTTCCGCCCGCAACCACACCACCGTCCCGATGCCACAAAGGAGTGCGCGATGGGAACGTACGAGGATGTCTTCCGCGCCAGTACCGAGGACCCGGAGAGCTTCTGGCTGAAGGCGGCGGAAGGCATCGACTGGGATGTCGCTCCGCACCGCGCCCTGGACTCCTCGGGCGCGCCCTTCTACCGCTGGTTTCCCGACGGACGGCTCAACGTCTGTTTCAACGCACTCGACCGGCACGTGGCCGCCGGCCGAGGTGAACAGCCCGCGCTCGTCTACGACTCCCCCGTGACCGACACCCGGCGCACCCACACCTACGCGCAGTTGAGAGACGAGGTGGCGGCCTTCGCCGGAGCTCTGGCGGGGCTCGGCGTGGGACACGGCGACCGGGTCGTCATCTACATGCCGATGGTCCCCGAGGCCGTCGTCGCGATGCTCGCCTGCGCACGGATCGGCGCGGTCCACTCGGTCGTCTTCGGCGGGTTCGCCCCGCGTGAACTCGCCCTGCGCATCGACGACGCCGAGCCCAAGGTGGTGGTCTCCGCGTCCTGCGGAATCGAAGGCAAGCGGGTCATCGCGTACAAGCCCCTGCTCGACCGGGCGATCGAACTCGCGGTCCACAAGCCACAGAAGAGCGTGATCCTGCAACGCCCGCAGGAACCGGCCGAGTTGGGGCCCGACGATCTCGACTGGACTGATCTGATCGCCGCCGCGTCCCCGGCCGACTGCGTTCCCGTACCCGCCACCGATCCCCTCTACATCCTCTACACATCCGGAACGACCGGAAAACCCAAGGGAGTCGTACGCGACTGCGGCGGCTACGCGGTCGCCCTGCACTGGTCGATGGGCGCCGTCTACGACGTGGGCCCCGGCGAGACCATGTTCACCGGCTCCGACGTCGGCTGGGTCGTCGGGCACTCGTACATCGTCTACGCGCCCCTGCTGGCCGGCGCCACCACAGTGCTGTACGAGGGCAAACCGGTCGGCACACCGGACGCCGGCCAGTTCTGGCGCGTGGCCGCCGAGCACCGGGCCAAGACCATGTTCACCGCGCCCACCGCCTTCCGCGCCATCCGCAAGGAGGACCCGAGGGGGACACTCATCGCCGATTACGACCTGAGCGGCCTGCGGTACCTCTTCCTCGCCGGCGAGCGCCTCGATCCCGAGACCTATCACTGGGCAAGCGCGCTCCTGGGCATCCCGGTCATCGACCACTGGTGGCAGACCGAAACCGGCTGGCCCATCGTCGCCAACCCGGTCGGCATCGAAACCGCTCCCCTCAAACCCGGCTCCCCCACCCGCCCGCTCCCGGGCTGGGACGTCCGTGTCCTCGCCCCCTCGGGCGAGCCCGTACCCGCGGGCGTCGACGGCGCGATCGTCGTCAAGCTCCCCCTGCCGCCCGGCGCATTGCCCACCCTCTGGAACGACGACGACCGCTACGTCGCCTCCTACCTCTCCGCCAACGACGGCTACTACCTCACCGGCGACAGCGGTCACATCGACGACGACGGCTACGTCTTCGTCATGGGCCGCACCGACGACGTCATCAACGTTGCCGGACACCGGCTGTCCACCGGCAGCATGGAAGAAGCCCTCGCCGCCCATCCCGACGTCGCCGAATGCGCCGTCATCGGCGTCGCCGACGCCCTCAAGGGACAGATCCCGCGCGGCTTCGTCGTCCTGAAAGCCGGCACCAGCCGCGCGTCGGGCGAGGTCGAGGCCGAACTCGTCCAACTCGTCCGCGAGCGCATCGGCGCCGTCGCCTCCCTCAAGGATGTCACGGTCGTACCGGCCCTGCCCAAGACCCGTTCGGGAAAGATCCTGCGCAAGACGATGCGCGGCATCGCCGACGGCCACGACGAACCCATCCCCTCCACAGTGGACGACCCCGGCGTCATCGAAACCCTGCGCCCGGTCCTCCGCCGCACCGATCACACGCCGTGAACGGCTGCCCCAGGACATGAGCCACAAGAAGCACGTTCCACCCCGACGGACGACGTCGGTGTCGATCACCTCGCACGCGGTGGACAGTCCTGCGACGTTCCGCCGGACCGCCCAGGCGGCCCCGGACGGCTGTCCGGACCCGGCACCCGACGCCAGGGTAGACACACACGATGTCCGGCCGGCGATGTCGGCGGGCCATGAGCCCACCCCGGGCGCCCGGGGCCCGCACTCCATGCTCCTGGTCCCGCAGTGGGCCCGCGGAAGCCCGCTGGGACTCGCACCGTTCGTCCGCCGTCAAACGGCAGACCCCTTCGACGACGAACTGCTGCCGTCCAGGAGATCGCCCCCACAGCAGCGGCGAACATCGCTCATGACCCTGCGCCCCCGCGGTCGAGTCCGGCATCGCCGCACAGAGATCACCCCGCGCAGGTCAAACAGTGAGAGGGGAGGAGGCGGAGGAGGGGTGAGGCATCGGTGCGTGTGGGGCAAGGCTCGATTCACCGGTTGCCGCTGAGGGTCACCCTTGAGAGGAAGGCACCGGGAAGAGCATGCAGCTACTGGTGGCATGCTGCGCGAGCGGCCGGTCCGTCCCGTCGAACAACTGCGCCTGCGCGAGGGCGGTTTGACGACTCTGGCTGACAACCGTGCCGATCGCCCGCACCGTGCCCGTGTCCACGGTGATCCGCCGCAGGAACTTCACCGTCAAGTCCAGCGAGGTGTACGCCACGCGATGGCGGGCCTCGGCGTGTGGGACCGCACGGCCAACGAGACCGGGTGGACCGCGTTGCTCGGCGAGCGGCGCGGCGGCCCGGACGTCTCCCCGTACGCCGCCCCAACCCGCGCGGAGGATCTGTCCGGGCTGCCACCGGTCTTCCTCGACGTCGGCTCGGCCGAGACGTTCCGCGACGAGGTCGTCACCTACGCCACCCGCCTGTGGCAGGCCGGCGGAGTCGCCGAGCTCCACGTTGGCCCGGCGGCTTCCACGGCTTTGACGGCCTCGCCCCCAGGCAACCCTTTCCCAGGCCTGCCCGACGGCCCGGATGGAGTGGCTGCGCCGACTGCTCGCGGAGTAATGGGGCAGGCTGGAGCCCGAGGGGCACGCGGCCGACGGACTAGACGGTGCGGAGTGCCGACCCGGCTCGGCCGACTGCCGCTGTTGGTCAGAGGAAGCGCCGGTCGCGCTCGCCCGTGTTCGTTGCCGGTCGAGTCACCCCTGCCCGCAGCTGTCATGGCAGGGATGACGTGAACAGGTGGTCCGACGGTCAGGATCCGGTGCTGTAGCGGCTGAGCATGAGGGCGACGGCTTCGTCCACGATCGCGGCGTCGGTGGGGTTGGGCGGGACGAAGTCGGTCCGTACAAGCTGGGGCCACAGGAACTGGCTGCAGATCATGCCGAGGAACTGTTCGGCGACTTCGGATGCCGACTGTGGCTGTCCGTCGGCCGAACGGAAGTCGAGTGTGCCAGCCTGTGCCTCGGCGTCCAGGTAGTCGCGGAGCCGGTCGAAGAAGGGTCCGCGGTCGATGGCGAAGCCGGTGCCGACGATGTCGGCGAGTTCCGGCATCTGGGGCAGCTCGGTGATGATGAGGCGGCACAGCGCCGCCGTGCCCGGCCGCGCGACCAGGCAGGCGTAGTCACGGCCGATGTGGTCCAGACCATACCGGGGATCACCGGGCGGGGGCGGTTCGGCGTACTCCACATCCAGCTGCCACTGTTCGGAGGTGACGGCCGCGAACAGCGCAGCCTTGGAGGGGTACCGCTTGAAGAGGGTGCCGGTGGAGACGCGGGCCTCCTTGGCGATCTGAGCCAGGGAGGTCTTGTCGTATCCCCGGGCGAGGAAGAGGTCGCGGGCGGCGCGGATAATACGCGCACGGTTCTCCGCTTTGATCTGCGCGTGATACCCGGCTTTGGTCTGCGCGTCATACCCTGCCTGGCACGTATCGCCACCGGCCTCCGCTCGGCCCGCCACCGACATACCCACGCACCTCGCTCTACTTCCGGCCGCGTCCCCGCTGTCAGAGGACGGTCTGGCCGCCGTCCAGGATAAGGTCCTGGCCCACCGCGAAGGCGGAGGCATCGGAGGCCAGGTACACGACGGCCTCCGCGACCTCCTCGGGCAGACCCATGCGACCCAGCGGGATGCCGGCGCTGATCCCCTCCAGCACCGCCGTCTGTACCGCGGGGTCCTCGATCCCGAGCTTGGAGTACAGCGGGGTGTCCACCGGGCCGGGGCTGACCGCGTTGAACCGGATGCCGTGCGACCTGAGCAGGTCCGCGTTCCACGACCGCATCAGAGAGCCGATAGCCGCCTTTGTCGCGGCGTAGGCGTTCGAATGCCCGTAGCCGCCGTGCGCGCTGTTGGACGCGTTGAGGATGACCGAGGACGGGTTGGCCAGCACGGGCACCAGGGCCTGAGTGAGAAAGAAGACGCTCTTGACGTTGATGTCGAAGAGCCGGTCGAAACTGTCCTCCGTGTGCTCCTCGAACGGCCGCCAGTCCGAGACACCGGCGTTCAGGAACACCACGTCCAGCTCCCCGAAGTGCTCACCCACCTGCTTGGCCAGGCCGCGCTGCGCGTCGAGATCGCGTGCATCGGCCTGCACCACCGGCACCTTGTCCCCGAGGATCTCCCGCGCCCTGTCGATGCTGGCCGGGGTGACGCCCGTGACCAGCACGTCGGCCCCCTCCGCGATAAAACGCTGGGCGGTCTCCAGGCCGATCCCGCTCGTTCCGCCGGTGATGAGGGCGCGCTTGCCCGCAAGACGATTCATGATGATTGTTCCTTGCCGAGTCGAAGGTAAGTCGATGGACTCACCACTCGAAGGTAGCTCCCGCAACACCCCGAAGGCAAGTCGATCCACTTACCATCGGTGACCGGGGGTGGTTCTGCTGTGCCGGGAAGGTGGCGAGCGAGCGGGCCACTTCCGGCGACCGAAGCTCCTGAGATCCACGCCGCGGGACGCCGTTTCAGCGCCCCGCCGGTATGCCCAGAGCCCGATGAGCGCCGCGAGATTTGTGCGTGGCCGCCCGGGTTGGGAAGACCACCATCTCCCGACTCCTCACCGACGGCCGCGACATGGCATTCGAGTTGCGCACGCCTTGCGCACCGGCGGCACGGATCGTCGCTGCGCGAGCGGGGTGCCCCGCCTCGAAACCGAGCGGGATCAGGCAGCGTCGACGAATATGTCGAGCGCGAGATCACCCTCGAATCCGGCACGGCTGTAGACGGACAGGTCGGTGACGCCTTCGTCGAACAGGACCTCGTCGTCGATGAACAGGTTGGCGGTGCACTTGCGCGCGTCACGCGTGAGGACGGCGTACGCGGCGTCAGCCATGATCTGCGGACTACGGGCCTGCCCGGCGCCGCCGACCACGTTGCGTACGGCGGCGGTGTCGATCAGGGTTCGCGGCCACAGCGAGTTGGCGGCGATGCCGTCGGCGGCGAGTTCCTCGGCGAGCCCGATGGTGCACAGACTCATCCCGTACTTCGAGAGCGTGTAACCGAGATGCCTGCCCACCCAGTGCGGCGCGAGGTTCAACGGCGGCGAGAGGGTGAGGATGTGCGGGTTGTCCGCCGCGCGCAGGTGCGGGATCGCGGCCTTGCTCAGCAGGAACGTGCCTCGCGTGTTGATGTCCTGCATCAGGTCGTACCGCTTCATCTCCAGCTGCTCCGTCGACGACAGGTCGATCGCGCTGGCGTTGTTCACCACGATGTCGATGCCACCGAAGGCACTGACCGCGGCGTTGACGGCGGTGCGTACGTCGTCCTCGTTGCGGACGTCACCGACGACGGCGACCCCCTTGCCGCCCGCGCGCTCGATCTCCTCGACCGCGGTGTGGACCGTGCCTTCGAGCTTCGGATGCGGTACGGCGGTCTTGGCGAGCATCACCACGTTCGCGCCATCGCGGGCCGCGCGCAGGGCGATGGCGAGACCGATGCCGCGACTGCCTCCCGACATCAGGACGGTCTTGCCGGCCAGCGTCCGTGTCATGGTCGAACCTCCACAATCGATTGGGGAACTAATCATATGTGGCACGAATGATATCGTCCGCGCATGACTTCCACTCCCGCACACCAGAGCGACCGGCTCTACCACGAGCTCCTCGCCCCCGAAGAGACCCAGTCCGTACGTGCCGCCGTGCGCCGGATCGCGGAGCAGGAAGTGGCTCCGCACGCCGCGGCGATCGCGAACGGCGACGAGCGCACCGACGGCTTCCCCCGGCAGGTGTTCGACGCGCTCGCAAAGACGGGGGTTTTCCGGATCCCCTTCCCCGGCGAGGTCGGCGGCGACGGTCTGACCCATCCGGCGAGCGCCACCGCCGCGGCGATCGAGGAACTGGCCTACTACTCCAGCAGCGTCGCGGCCGTCTTCGACGTGCACTGCATCCTGGCGGGCAACGCCCTGCGGCAGGGCACCCAGGAGCAGCAGCAGCGCTGGCTGCCCAAGGTCGCGGAGGGCTCGGTGGTCGGCGCGTTCGCCACCACCGAGCCGGACGCCTCCAGCGACCTGTCTCCGCAGGCCGTCCGGACCGAGGCCGTACGCACCGAGACCGGCTGGGTGCTCAACGGCCACAAGCGGTGGATCTCCAACTCGCCCGTGGCCGGGTTCGTGGTGGTTCTCGCCCGCACCGGCGAGCGGCTGAGCATGTTCATCGTCGACACAACGCTCCCGGGCGTGGAAGTCGGCCTCGCCGACCGCAAGATGGGCAACCGCGGCCAGCTCACCGCGGACATCCGCTTCACGGACGTACACCTGTCCGACGACGACCTTCTCGGCGGCGCCGAGGGACAGGGACTGCGCCACGCACTGTCCACACTGACCTACGGCCGGATCGGCATCGCGGCCGCCGGGGTCGGCATGGCGCAGGCCGCCTTCGACCACACCGTGGCCCACCTGTCGACGCGACACGCCTTCGGCAAGCCGGTGGCCGCCAACCAGCACTGGCAGTTCCTGCTCGCCGAGCGGGCCACCGAGATCGACAACGCCCGCACCCTCGTCACCAAGGCCGCCCTGCGCCTGGACGCCGGCAACCCGTCCCCGGAACCCGAGGCCGCGATGGCGAAGTACTACGCCACCAAGCTGTCGGTGGACATGGCGCGCGACGCCGTCCAGGCTTTCGGAGGCCTCGGCTTCGCCCGCGAACTGGGCGCCGACGGAAGCCCTGGCCCCGTCGAGGCGATCTACCGGGACAGCAAGATCGGCGAGATCTACGAGGGCACGAACGAGATCCAGAAGTGGGTCATCGCCCGGCAGATCTTCGGCCGGACCATCGTCGGCTGACGGCCCCGCGCATTCCCTGCCCTCGAGCCCCCATTCAGCGCACCGAGATCGCATCGCTGCCCCGGTCCGGTCACCTCATGGGTCCGGCCACCTCAGGCCTTCTCGTACGATGGAGCCAGACGATACGCAGGGCTAACCATAGGCGGGATAAACGATGTCCGAGGCTCCGCTGGTACCGGGGACAGTGGCCGAACACACCATCTGCCTGCTGGTCAAACTCGGGCAGGTGGCCTTCAGGATCGCCGAAGACGGCATCTGCGGTACCGGCCTGCGCGTGCGTCACTACAGCGTGCTGCAGGCCCTGGCCGACAATGGAGCCATGCCGCAACTGGCGCTCGGCTCGTTCCTGCGCATCGACCCGGCGACGATGGTGACGAGTCTTGACGACCTGGAGCGGGCCGGATACGCCGAGCGGACACGCGATCCTCAGGACCGACGCCGGTACGCCGTCGACATCACCGACGACGGGCGCAAGGTCCTGGCCGACCTCAACCGCACCCTCGTCGGTCTCGACAGCGAAATCCTCGCCGACCTGGGCACCACTGAACGGCACTCGCTCCACACCCTGTTGAGCAGCCTCGCCGAGAGTCCCGCTCTCACCGCCATGTTCGACGCTCTCAGAGAGCAGAGCGGCGCGAAAAAGGCTTAACAGCAGCAGGAGGAGATCTCCACCGTCCGGGGCGCGAGGGCACCTTCTACAGCCACTCCCCGGACACGAAGGCGCCCCGCGCCCACCAGCCGGCGCAGCCGGTCCGTCAGCGTGTTGCGCGCGATCCCGAGCGACTTCCTGGAACGCGTCGAACCGCCGGATCCCGTAGAAGGCCTCTCGCAGCACCAGCGGCGTCCACCAGTCCCGAGCAGATCCATGGTCCGCGCGATCGAGCAGGGCCACTGCGCAAAGGATGTCCGCCTGATGAGGGCCAGCATAGGTTCGTCCAGTCTTGAGACAGAGCAGATGGGCCGGGCACGAGCGGTGCGCGGACCCTTGTGCTTCTTCAATAACGAAGTTATGTTGCCGCCATGAAACGTGACTTGCTGGGCAAGAAGCTGGTTGTTACCGGAGCGGCACGCGGCATCGGCGAGAAGGTGGCCCGGCTGGCCGCCGCCCGAGGGGCCCGGGTGACCGTGATAGGCCTCGAAGCCGATCGGTTGCGCGCCCTCGCCGACGAGCTGGGTCCCGCCGCCGCCTGGCGTGAGGCCGATGTGCGCGACGGCACCGCTCTGCGGACGGCGATCGACGAGGCCGCTGACGTCATGGGCGGCATCGACCTCGTCGTCGCCAACGCCGGCGTCGCGGCGTACGGGACGGTGCGGCAGACGGACGAGGCGTCGTTCGAGCGGGTCCTGGACATCAATCTGAACGGCGTGTTCCGCACCCTCAAGTACGCGACGCCCCATCTGGAACGCAGCCGTGGCCATGTGCTGGTCGTGGCGTCCGCACTGTCGTTCATGCCGCTGCCCGCGATGGCCTCCTACGGCGCGAGCAAGGCGGGGGCCGAATTGCTCGCCCTGACCTACCGCCGGGAGGTGGCACACCTGGGGATCACGGTCGGCGTGGTGCACCCCTCCTGGATCAACACGGACCTGGTCCGGGGCGCCGAGGCGGACCTCCCCTCGTTCCAGGGCATGCGCGCGCGACTGCCCTATCCGGGCAACGTCACCACCAGCGCCGACCGGGCGGCCGCCGCGATCGTCGACGGGCTCGCGCGCCGACGCAGCCGGGTGTACGTCCCACGCGCGGTCGTCGTGGCCAACTGGGCCAAGGCGGCGCTGAATTCACCGCTGGCCTGGCCCTGGGCGAGGCGCTTCGTCGCCCGGGCGGTTCCCTCGCTCGAACGCGAGGTCGCAGCGCTGGGCAGGCACGACCAGCTCACCCCAGGGGCCGATACCCCTGCCGCCGAGACCAGGTCGTCCTAGTCACGCCCGGGACGGCACCCGACCGCCCACCCTCTCAGCGGCCTTGGACGATCGAGTCGTACAAGCGCAGGCCGGCCTCGTGGGAGGCCTCGGCACGTTCCCGCTTGTCACCCAGCCCGACACAGAAGTTCACGCCCATCGGCAGGAGCACCCGCGCCACGGCGTCGTCGAACTCGACGAAGTGCTCGGCCAGTTCGAGGGTGATGTAGCCGTGCACGAAACTCCACAGCTGGGCGGCGACGACCTCGGGTTCCTGCCGCTCGATCCTGCCGGAGTCCACGAGCCGTTCGCATGCCGCGGTGACATGAGCGTGGGCCTCACGAAAGGCCGGGGAATGCCCGCTCAGGCGAAGGTCCGTGTCCGGCAGAGGCCGGTACGTCGCCCGGGTGGACAGCCCGAACATCAGGTCATAGAGGTGAGGGTTCTCGCGGGCCAGCCGACGGCAGCTCAAGTTCATGGCCAGGAGTTCGGCGATCGGGTCCTCCGTCACCGGCACCTGGGCGAACGCTCTGCCGAGTTCCTTGAACCCGTGGTCGGCAACAGCACTCATCAGCTCCGGAATCCCACCGAAGTGGCTGTAGACCACCATCGTCGACAGTCCGCTCGCGGACGCCACCGCGCGCACCTTCAGAGCCGACGGACCCTGTTCGGCCAGCAGACCGACGGCCGCCCGCACAAGCCGTTCCGGTGCGTCGTCGACTCTCGCCCGCCCTGCCATGTTCCGCACGCCTCCACCGTTGACACACCCGTAATAACTTGGTTATGTAATTCTTCACGGCAATAGTACACATCGCGTGTGACGTGCCGACCTGGATACGACGTTCGTCCTCGGACACGTCAGCGCTGGTCCAGTCTCCCGCCACCTTGTACGGCACAGCGTGTCGGGGCGGACTCGACCTCATCGCCGCGCATCCATGGCTGTCCCCAGGGGCCTTCCACCCCCATGCGCCTTCCACCCCATGAACTCAGCACAGGAGCAGAACTCATGCCATACAAAGACAAGGGCCATCTGGCGATCGAGGACCGCGGGTCCGTCCTGGTCGTCCGGGTCGACGGCGGCCCGCACCAGGAGTTCGGCCTCGACATCGCCCAGCAGCTGGAAAAGCTGGTGACCCGAGCCGACCGTGATCCGAACGTCCGTGCCGTCGTCTTCACCGGGGCACATCCCGAGCGATTCGTCAGCCATGCCGCGGTCCGGTGGCTGCAGGAAGGTGGCGCCAGCAGCCCCACGGTCGGCCGGCGCGGTGCCGCCGCCGTCGTACGCATGGCGAAGCACGTGGACCGGTCCCGTCTCCTCGGAGCCGTGCTGCGCAGGACCCCGATGCGGGGGGCCCTCCAGCTGGAGCGTCTGCACTCGACCTTCCTCCGGATGAACCGCAGTGGCGTCCTCTTCGTGGCCGCCCTCAACGGTTCGGCTCTGGGGCTCGGCGCGGAGTTCGCCTGGGCGTGCGATCTGCGGGTCATGGCGGACGGGGACTTCTTCATCGGCCAGCCGGAGATCCTCCTCGGCATCATCCCGGGGGGAGGCGGCACCCAGCGGCTGACCCGCCTGATCGGCACCCACCGGTCCCTGGCCGCGATTCTCGAAGGCAAGCCGTTCACGCCCGCGGAGGCCCTCGCCAATGGGGCGGTGGACACGGTCGTCGCGCAGGACAAGGTGGTCGCGCAGGCGGTCGAACTCGCTGAGCACTTCGGAAAGCGGTCGAAGGCCACGGTCGAGGCCGCCAAGAGGGCGGTGTACTTCGGCGGCTCCCTGTCGCTGGAGGAGGGCCTGCATGTCGAACGCGCCGAGTTCTTCGCCAGGATCATGTCGAAGGAAAGTCAGGAACTCATGCAGGACTACATGGAGACGACGGGCGCCACCGGCGAACTCCCGCTCTACACACCCGGCACCTACGCGCGGTCCCTCGCGTCGGGCAGCGTGCCGGGTCGTCGCCCGACGGACGGGCGGTGAGCCGACAATGACCACCGCGCAGTCCTTCACCCGTCACGACATCACGTTCCCTTCCGGCGACAGCACCTGTGCCGGTTGGCTCTACCTCCCCACGGGCGTCACGTCTGCGCCCGTCGTCATCCTCGGACACGGCCTCGGCGCCGTCCGCGAGATGCGCCTGGACGCCTTCGCCGAGCGCTTCGCACAGGCCGGAATCGCCGCCGTGGCCTTCACCTACCGGCACTTCGGCGACAGCGGAGGCCACCCCCGCCAGCTCCTGTCGATCAAGCGTCAGCTCACCGACTGGGACGCCGCCATCGCCTATGTCAAGGCCCGCACGGACGTCGACCGCACTCGCATCGCCGTATGGGGCAGCTCGTTCGGCGGCGGCCACGCCATCACCGTCGCCTCACGCCACCCCGAACTGCGCGCGGCCGTGGCGCAGTGCCCCTTCACCGACGGTCTCGCCTCGGCGCTCGCGCTGGGTCCTGCCGCCTCGCTCAAGGTCCTCCCGGTGGTAGCCCGCGATCTGGCTGCCAGAGGTCGCGGAAAGCCGCCGGTGATGGTTCCGATCGCAGCCGCCCCCGGCTCGTCGGCCCTCATGAACGCCCCGGACGCCCTGCCCGGATACCAGGCGCTGCAGCCCGCGGGAACGACATTCCGCAACGAGGTGACGGCGAGGGTCATCCCGACCATCCTCGCCTACCGGCCCGGGCGCGCGGCCAAGAAGATCACCATCCCGATCCTCTTCTGCGTCAGCGACACCGACTCCGTCACGCCTCCCGCCCAGACCCTCCGCTACGCGCGCACCGCACCCAAGGGAGAGATCAAGAGGTACGACGCCGGCCACTTCGACTTCTACACCGGCGAGACCTTCGAAGTACTGGTGCGCGACCAGATCGAGTTCCTCACCCGCCAGCTGGCCCCGGCAGCCGCCGCGTCAGCTGCGTGACCGGATCGCATCACACCGAGACAGGTACGCCCTCGCCATGAATTTCGCTTCTCTGCCCGACCGTCGCGCGGCCCTCGATCCTGACGGGGCCGCGGTCTCGGACGGCCGACAGGCCCTCACCAACGTTCAGCTGCTGCGTCGCGTCCAGGCGGCCGCACGACACCTCCAGGACCTCGGGATCGGCCCCGGCGATGTCGTGGCCCTCAAGCTGACCAATCGCGTCGAGTTCGTGCTCCTGCTGTTCGCCGCCTGGCGGCTCGGCGCCACCGTCACGCCGGTCAACCCGAGCATGACCGACGTCGAAGTGGCCCGACAGCTCACAGACTCCGGCGCACGCCTCCTGGTGAGCGAGGACGGTGAGGCCGCCGTGGCGGACGGGACTGCCGTCCTCGCCGTCGGCGAACTGCACCACGCAGCGGCGGAGCCTGATCAAGCACCCCTTGCGGACCCGTCCGCGCTGGCCCTCCTCATCTACACCAGCGGCACGACCGGGGTTCCCAAAGGGGTGATGCTCGATCACGCCAACATCGATGCCATGGCGGACATGGGGCGTCGGGCGCTGGAGGTCGGGCCGGACGACCGGTGCCTGCTGATCCTGCCGCTCTTCCACGTCAACGGCATCGTGGTCAGCACCCTCATACCGTTGCTGGCGGGCGCGAGCGCCGTCATCGCCGACCGGTTCCATCCCGAGACCTTCTTCGACGTCGTCGAGCGCGAGCGCCCCACCTTCTTCAGCGCCGTGCCGACGATCTACAGCATGCTCGCGGCGCTTCCGGACCAGGTCCGCCCCGACACCTCGTCCCTGCGCTTCGGAGTCTGCGGCGCGGCACCCGCCTCCGCCGAACTGCTGACCCGGTTCGAGACCCGGTACGGGTTCCCGCTCGTCGAGGGGTACGGCCTGTCCGAAGGAACCTGCGGCTCCACCATCAACCCCGTCGCCGGCCCCCAACGCGCCGGAACAGTGGGGCTGCCCTTCCCCGGCCAGGAGATCCGGATCCTTGACGTCGACGGCGCCGAGGTGCCGCCGGGCGTGGAGGGAGAGGTCGTCGTGCGGGGCCCCAACGTCATGCGGGGCTACCTCGGCCGCCCGGAAGAAACAGCCAAGGTCATCGTCGACGGCTGGCTGCACACCGGCGACGTGGGCCGGCTCGACGCCGACGGATACCTGACCCTGGTCGGACGTTCGAAAGACATGATCATCCGCGGTGGGGAGAACATCTACCCCAAGGAGATCGAGGACGTCCTCGCCGGTGACCCGTCGGTACTCGAGGCCGCCGTGATCGGCGTTCCCGACGAGAAATGGGGAGAAGTGGTCGTCGCCTACGTCCAGCCCCGACCGGGCCAGACCGTCGATCCGACGGCACTGCAGGAGCTCTGCGCGCACAGCCTCACCGGCTTCAAGCGCCCGACCGCGTTCTACGTGGTGGAAGCCATCGCGAAGAACGCGGTCGGCAAGATCGACAAGGTCTCGCTGCGCGCTGCCCACGCCGATGTCTCCGCGCGGTCCTGACCTCCACGGATGGCGCCGTGGGCTGTCTCCGGTGGCGGCCCTCAGCTCCGTGCCAGGGGCCGAGTGCCAGTCCCGGGGCTCCCGGGAACCTCGCGAGCTTCGCCACGCGTCCGACCTGCCGGGGACATCTGCGGAGTCGCTCGCAAGGGTGGCTCAGCCCCGTGGCGTGCTGGGCGGCGGTGAGGGCCGTCGCCGCCCAGCCTGACCGGTGCGCTCGCTCCGAGGTCGGAGACCGCGAGGGATCTCAGCAACAACCGGTGGAGACCGGGTCGGAGGCCAGGGAGCAAGCCGAGGGCCTCCCGTTGACCGGCTCAGGCCGCTCCAGCCGGGTCGGGTGCCGACAGTCGGTCAGGATCACCGATCCTCGCAGTTCATGACGAGGCGGACCACAGCAGTGCCGTCCGGGCGGTGCGGCGCTGGGCTGGCGCCTGGGCAGCGAGTACCAGCGCGTCCGCGCACGCTGCCCAGGCCTGGCCAACCCCGAGCGCGGAAGTGAGCACGAACCCGGCGAGCGTGCGCGCCACTTGGTGACCAGGGCGAACGGGGCGCTCGGCGCGTCGGAGGCCGACGGGCTCGCGCTCCCGCGACCAGGTCCGTGGCGGTGTCCGCCGTCCCCTCCCCCTTGGCGGTCCCGAGAGACCTCTCAGCGGGTGTTGCGCTCCGCCACCGCCCTGGCTGTGTCGCTGAGTACTTGTGGCAGATCGTGCTTGCCGACGATCACTTCGAGGAATCTGATGCGATCGACATGCGCCGAGAGCCGGGCGAGTGCGTCGTCGAGCTCGCCGAGCGTGCGGGCCTGCGCGGTGACGGCGTCGGCGCCGAGAGCGCCGGGGACGGCCTGCCAGTCCCAACGGCTGATGTCGTTGTAGGCCGCGTTCCATCCGTTGATCGCTCGTTCGACGGTGTAGCCGTCGTTGTTGACGAGAACGATGACCGGGGCGAGGCCCTCGCGGGCAACGGTGCCGATCTCCTGCACCGTCAGCTGAGCCGCGCCGTCCCCGATGACCAGGACGGCGCGCCGGTCCGGCGACGCCGCGAGTTGAGCGCCCGCCACGGCGGGCAGGCCATAGCCGATGGAGGACCAGCCGGGCTGCGCGATGACCTCGACGTCGGCCGGCAGGCGCTGACCGATGAGGCCGTAGAACGCCGTTCCCTGGTCGGCGGCGATGATGTCGCCGGGTTGGAAGAAGCGGCCGAGCCGGTTCCACAGCAGGTCCTGGCTGAGCGGAGTGGAGGGGTCGGCGGCCGCGGGGCCGACGGACCGGGCGGCGTCGGCTGCGGGTGCGTCTGTGTCGAGGGCGGCCGGGACCAGGCGGGCGAGCTCGTCGAGTGCCTGGTGGAGGGTGACGCCCTCGAAGAGCTGCGCACCGACGGTGGCGTACGAGGGCTGGATGCCGATCAGACGGGACGCCTCGATACCGGTGGTGAACCCGCCCGTGTTGAGGTCGTGCTCGACCAGGCCGACGCCGATGGTCACGTCCACCTGTTCGACCTTGTGCCGAACGTCCGGCGCGGATATCGCCCCGTTGTAGACGCCGACGAACGCAGGAAGCGATTCGTCGACGACACCCTTGCCGCTGGGGGTGACGGCCACCGCCAGCCGCCCCTTGCGCAGAAGTGCGTCGAGTTCCAGCCGGACCCCGTGGCGCGCGGCCAGGGAGTCCACGAGCACGGTGACCTCGGCACCGTCGTCCAGAAGCCGGGCCGCGGCTTCGGAGAAGTCACGCACCCTGTCCCCCGCGCTTCCGCGCGCCGAACCGGTAGCGGGCGCCGGGCCGACGGCACCCCGGCGCGGCAGGCCGACCAGGTCCGAGGGCAATGCCAGGTAGCCCGGCTTCTTCTCCCGCAGCACGGTGGCGACCACCCGGTCGATCTCCTGCACCGCCATCTCCTCGGTCAGAGTCGCCGCGGCGCAGGTGACTTCCTCTGCAGCGCGCAGGAAATGGCCGTGGTCGCCGTCGAGCAGACTGTGATGGACGGGCAAGCCGCGGCGCTGGATCTCCCGGGTGGGGGCGCCGACGACATGCAGGACGGGCACGCTTTCGGCGTAGGACCCGGCAATACCGTTGATCGCGGACAGTTCGCCGACACCGTAGGTGGTGACGAGGACGGCGAAACCGTTGAGCCGCGCGTATCCGTCGGCCATGTAGGCGGCGTTGAGCTCGTTCGCGTTGCCGATCCAGCGCAGGAGGGGGTGGTCGTCGATCTCGTCGAGGAGGGCGAGATTGTAGTCGCCGGGGACGCCGAAGACATGGCGCACGCCGGCCGCGGCGATACGGTCCAGCAGATATCCGCTGATGGTGGACAGGGATTCCTGGCTCATGAGGTCCTTGCCTTCTGGAAGCGCTCAGCCCAGCAGGGGCAGCTTTCCGACAATCTTGGAAACGCGGTTGCGGGGGCCGACGATGCTGACCGCGCAGTAGTCCAGCTCCGCGCTGTCGGTGTTCTCCACGGATGCGGCGTAGTCGGTGTAGACGAGGGTGTGCTGGGCGATGGCGGGCATGTCGGCGACGAAGGTGTCGGCGTACGAGGCCGCCTTTTCGCGAATGGCACGCAACGCGGCCGGATCGGCGGCGAGTACCGAGCAGCCCACCCAGGGCAGTGCTGGGTGGACGGACCCCGTCGCGTCG
This sequence comes from Streptomyces sp. NPDC005402, assembly GCF_040606575.1. NCBI lineage: Bacteria > Bacillati > Actinomycetota > Actinomycetes > Kitasatosporales > Streptomycetaceae > Streptomyces > Streptomyces sp. NPDC005402. Next base: position 95,053 of record NZ_JBEXFB010000023.1, on the reverse strand, counting down.
GAGATGTCCGCCCCGAGCAGGCCGGGAACTCGAGCCACGGTCGGAGCCGCAGCGCAGACCGCGGCGTTCGCAGCGCGGCCCGGGGGCAGCTCGCTGTTGACGACGATCACCCACTTCAGGCGAGCCGCGCGGGTCGACAGGCTGAGGTCGATCTCGTTCGGGGCGAAGCCGACCACGGCGCCGTCGGACTGGTTGGCCGTAGCCACACTCATGGCTCGTCTCCTCATCTCGTACGGAAGATGTGCGAGATGCTAGACATGTTGACGGACTCAGTTCAATGAGACCGTACTTATGACGGACGGGTGGTTCTTTTCATGGCCATGGACGAACTTGATACGGCGATTTTGCGGGAGTTGCAGTCGGATGCACGGAAGACCAACCGGGAGGTAGCCGCAGCAGTCGGCGTGTCCCCGACGACGGCGCTCGACCGTACGCGGGCTCTGCGCCGACGGGGAATCATCCGTGGCGCGATCCTCGACGTGGACCTCACCGCGATCGGGCGCCCCGTTCAGGCACTCATCGCCGTGCGCGTCCGACCACCGTCCCGCCCGGTGATCGAGAGTTTCCGCAACTGGGCCATGGGCCTGCCGGACATTCTCCGCGTCTTCGTCACCACGGGCACCGAGGACTTCATCCTGCACGTCGCCGTTCCTGACAATGCCAGTCTTTACGCCTTCGTCATCGACCGCCTCACCGAACGCCCGGAGGTCGCCGATGTGCGCACCTCGATCGTCTACGAGCACCTCACCAACAACGGCATCAGCCCAGCGCACGGCGCCGGCTGATCGTCAGAGAGTGTCTGACGAACGGCGTCTCCAGCGGATACAGGCATCCGCGGCGGCGCCGGCAACGACGAGGCCGCTAACGGGCCCTGAAGTCCATGGCCATGTTCGACGCCGGGCAGGCCGGCGTGTTCATCTCCGCCTCGTCGGGCAGCGCCGAGCCCCACACCTCGTCCCATGCCGGACGCCCTCGCCCCGGCTGGGCCAGAGGACGCCGTCGTCGTTCGCTCACGCCGGCAACGCTCGTAACGACAGGAGCGCTCAGGCCAAGCCGGTGGACGGCCCACGGCCCGTTCAGCGGCGCGCCATGCGCAGCGCCCCGTCGAGGCGGATGACCTCGCCGTTGACCATGGTGTTGGCGACGACGTGGTCGACGAGGGCGGCGCATTCCTCCGGACGTCCGAGCCGAGGCGGGTGAGGTACAGCCTGGCTCAGCGCCGGGCGCGCCGGTTCCGGCAGCGCAGGTACCTCGCCTACCTGCCCGAGAGTCCGGTGATCGACTGGGCTGCCACCGACTCGGCGCCTGGGTCCGAAGGGGCCGGCCGATGGGCGGTGGTGCCTTGCCGGAGTCAGGTGGTCTGCAGGTTTCGTCAGCGGGTGCGCTTCGGTGCCGCCCAGCCTGACTTGGCCGGCCGGCAGGGCGCCTGCATCTCGCCGGTTGGGCAGGCAGGCCGGTGAGGGGGCCGCGCAGGGGATTCCCCCGGCATGGGTGTGGGCGGGGTTTGTTCGGGCCGGCCGGTGGTGCTGGGTGCGGCTACCACGCGGCCAGTGAGCCGTCGGTGTTGCGCCAGACGGGATTGCGCCAGCGGTGGCCGCGTTCGGCGGCGGCGCGAACTGCGTCCTCGTCGATGGTGATGCCGAGACCGGGTGCGGTCGGGCGGTCGATGTAGCCGTCGCGGAACGTGAAGGGTGTGGTGTCGGCGAGGTAGTCCAGCAGGCCGCTGCTGTCGCCGTAGCCGATGCCCAGTGCTTGTTCCTGGATGAGGAAGTTGGGGATGGCGAAGTCGAGTTGGAGGCTGGCGGCGAGGGCGATCGGGCCGAGCGGGCAGTGCGGGGCCACCAGGACGTCGTACGCCTCCGCCATCGCGGCGATCCGGCGGGTCTCGGAGATGCCGCCGGCGTGGCTGATGTCGGGCTGGGCCACGGCGATGCCGTCGGAGAGCACCGAGCGGAAGTCCCAGCGGGAGTAGAGCCGTTCGCCGGTGGCGATGGGGATGGAGGTGGAGCGCACCACGGCGCCGAGGTCCTGGGAGAACTCCGGCAGCACGGGCTCTTCGACGAAGAGCGGCAGGAGCGGCTCCAGGAAGGGCAGGACGCGGCGGGACATCGCACCGCTGAACCGACCGTGGAAGTCCAGCGCCAGGTCGCGGTCCGGCCCGATCGCCTCGCGGACCGCACTCACGCCGGCCACGATGGCATCGATCGCGGCGGGCGTGGCGAGCGGTTCCAGCTGGCCGCAGGGGTTGAGCTTGACCGCGGTCATGCCCTTGGCGACCTGCGCGGCGGCCGACTCGGCCAGTTCCTCGGGGGTTTCACCGCCGACCCAGCCGTAGACGCGCACCCGGTCGCGCACGTGGCCGCCGAGCAGTTGGTGGACCGGGACGCCGTGGGTCTTGCCTGCGATGTCCCACAACGCCTGGTCGATTCCGGCCAGGGCACTGTTCAGGACGACTCCGCCCCGGTAGAAGCCGCTCTTGGCGAGCACCTGCCAGTGCTCCTCGATGCGGGCCGGATCCTGGCCGACGAGGTAGTCGAACATCTCCTCGACGCAACGGGCCACGGTCTGGGCCTTGCCCTCGACTATGGGCTCACCCCAGCCGGAGATGCCTTCGTCGGTGTCGACGCGGAGGAAGAGCCAGCGCGGTTCGACGAGGAAGATTTCGTATCCAGTGATCTTCATGGGAGGGACCTCCGGGTCCTGTGCTGTGTACGGCCTGATGCGGGGCCGGGGGCTCGGTGAGGGTGAGTCGGGCGTGATCGCAGCGGGCAGGGCGGATTTTCGCCCGGACCGGGTGAGGCGGGTGCCTACTCCTGGGAGCTGATGCTGCGGCCACCGTCCACGAGCAGGTTCTGGCCGGTGACGAAAGCGGCGTCCTCGGAGGCGAGGAAGGCGACGGCGGCGGCGATGTCCTCGGGGGCTCCGAGCCTGCCGACGGGGGTGCGCGCGGCGGTCTGCGCCTTGTACTCCTCGGGCACCTCGGCCCACAGGGCGGTGACCACAGCTCCTGGAAGGACGGAGTTGAACCTGATCCGGCCTCCGTACTCGACGGCCAGCTGGCGTACGAGGGCGTCGATCCCGCCCTTGGCGGCCGCGTACGCGGGGAAACCCTTGAAGCCGATGACCGCGTGCACGGACGAGGTGATCACCACAGAGCCCCTGGCCGTGCTCAGCAGAGGCACGGCGGCCCGGACTCCGTAGAACACGGAGTCGAGGGAGAGCCGCAGCTGGTCGTGCCAGCAGGCGTCGTCCAGTTCGTGTGCCGCTCCGGGCAGGTTGCGTCCGGCGTTGAGGTGGAGCACGTCCAGGCGGCCCGTCCATGACTCGGCCTCGGCGAGGGCCGCGGCCCACTCCCCCGGCGAGGTGACATCGAGGCGCCGGTCGCGCGCCCGTCCGCCCCCGCCGCGGATCTCCTCGGCCACGCGTTGCGCGCCTTCGGCGTCCACGTCGGTGACCATGACGGACGCGCCCTCGGCCGCCAGCCGGTGGGCGGTTGCCGCACCGATACCGGAGGCGGCCGCGGTGAGCAGGGCGGTACGGCCGGTGAAGCGAGCCGGTGCGGCGACGGTCATGGCGTTCCTCCTGGTTCTGCCGGTCTGGCCGTGGAGCCGCGCAGCATCAGCAGCGGCTCGGTCGGTACGACGACGTCTCCTGTCGGCTTGCCCTCGATGGTGGCCACCAGGGCATCCACCGCGGCGGTCCCCAGCTCGTGCAGGGGCATCGCGACGGTGGTCAGCGGCGGATTGAGGTGCGCGGCCACCGGCAGGTCGTCGTTGCCGACCACGGAGACGTCTTCCGGGATCCTGAGGCCGAGGTCCCTGATCGCGGCCATGGCGCCTATCGCCTGGGCGAGCGAGCTGGTGTAGAGGGCGGTGACGGGTGGGCGTCCGTCGCCGTCGGCGGGGCGCAGCAGTTCCCGCGCGGCGGATCCGCCGCCGTCCTCGGTGAAGTCCCCGGACGCGACGGGCGCCGCGTCCAGCCCGAGTATGTCGGCATACCGGAGAAATGCCCCTTTGCGGACCTCACTGGGGGTGATCCCGGGGGGACCCGCGATGTGGCCGATCGAGCGGTGACCGAGGCCGTGCAGGTGGTCGAGTGCCGTCACGCTGGAGCGGGCGACGTCCATGGTGACGTTGCGGCCGGATCCCTCGACCGAGCGGTTGAGGAAGACATGGGGGACCGCGCTGCGGCTCAGCGCGTCCAGTAGGGGGTGACCCGGGCGGGCCGAGGCGATGAGCAGCCCGTCGACCCTGCCTTCCTGGACCAGGTCGTGGAAGGACTCGTCGGCCTCCTGCCCGTCGAAGTCCTCGGCCAGCAGGGAGAGGTAGCCCAGTTCGCGGGCTCGCTGGTAGGCGCCGCGGGCGATGGTGACGTAGGTGGGGTTGGCGAGTGCGGGGATCAGCAGGGCCAGCGCGTGGGTGTTGGCTCCGGCCAGTGCCCGGGCCCCGGAGTGGGGCCGGTAGCCGAGAGCCTCGGCGGCCTCATGGACGCGGCGGCGCGTCTCCGGCCGTACGGACAGGTCCTGGCGGCCGTTGAGCACCTTGGACACGGTGGCCTTGGAGACCCCGGCCGCGTGTGCCACATCCACGAGCTTGGCCCGGACGGGCTGTTCCGGCACGTGCTCCCCCTCTTCGGTGGGCGTTGCCCCGGTCCGCTGTGCGGGACCCAGAGTGACGCGTTCTGGCCACTTGACACTTTCTGGAAACGCAACTTAACGTTCGCGAAAGTTTCAGTCAACCGGTTTCCTCAGGCCGGAATAAGCGATAAGTCTGACCAGAACCCCAGAAATCGGTCATATCGTTTTGACTAGATGTCGGCCACAGTTGACTCCCCGTCAGCCGTGGCCGGGGAGTCGCCCTCGGGTCTCACCGCGCACACGACCACCGTCGCACTCGCGGTCCCCTGACACCCGTGCGCCCACTGTCCACGCAGACAGTTGCGCCCGGCCCAGGGCATCTCGCACCACCCCCCAGCAAGCCGGTACACCACCGGCCGCCGTGCTCACCCGCTCACTTCTCGCGGCAGCCCCTCATGCCGCCATGGACTTCGCCCTACGTTCCGCAGCCGCCGTACGTCCTCGCAGCCGCGCACCTCTCGCGACCGCGCACGTCCCGCCACGAAAGGCAATCACCATGCCCATGTCCACATCCCTCGACAGACGGCGTTTCCTCGCCCTCTCCGCCGGAACCGCGCTCGCCGCGACCGGGGTGTCCGCCTGCGCCGGCTCCGTCAGCAACGGCACAGGGGGATCCGGGGGCGGCAAGACGACGCTCACCGTGATGACGGTGCAGAACGAGTGGGACAAGAAGACCCTCAAGGCCGCGGAAGAGGCGCTGGGGATGCACCTCAACGTCATCACCTGGGACGCCACCAAGCTCAACGCCATGCTGGCCGCCAAGAACCCGCCGGACGTGGTCCGCGGCTTCGGCGCGACCGAGACCCCGTACTTCGCCGCCCGCGGTCTGATGACGGACCTGGACCCGTACTTCGCCAAGAGCTCCGTGCTGAAGGACTCGGACCTCGACCCGGTCAACGACGTGTGGCGCTACGACGGCAAGAAGCAGGGTGCCGGACCGCGCTACGGCATGGCGAAGGACTACTCCCAGGACTCCATGTTCTGGTACCGCACCGACATGTTCGAGGCCGCCAAGCTGGACGCGCCCAGCGCGACCGAACCGGTCTCCTACGACGAGTGGCTGGACCTGGGCGAGAAGCTGGTCAAGCGCCGCCTGGGCAAGGTGAAGGTGTACGGCCTGAACGCCACCGGCATGGGAGTCTTCCCGCAGCTCATGGGGATGACCGCGTCGGCCGGCGGCAGCCTGTTCGCCGAGGACCTGGCCACGGTGGACTTCTCCTCCCCCGAAGCGCTCAAGGCGCTGCGGTGGTACCTGGACTACGCCAAGGCCGACATAGGCCCGAACGTCGTCAACCCCAACCCGGACGGCTGGGACGGTCCGACCTACCAGGCCAACCGGATGGCGATGAGCTGCAACGGCTACTGGTTCGGCGGACTGATCGGCTCCGACCCCAAGCTCGCCGAGGTCTCCCGCTTCGCGCCCGCCCCGCAGTTCGGCGGCAACCGCGTCAGCTCCTGCTTCGGCGCCACCGGCTTCTGGATCCCGAGGGACGCCAAGAACAAGGACGCGTCCTGGAAGTTCTTCGAGTGGTACTTCGGCGGCAAGCCCGCCCAGGAGCGCGCGGCCAGCGGCTGGGGCATCCCCTCGCTGAAGTCGCTGCGCGCGAACATGCCGCAGACCAGCACCTTCCAGAAGCAGGCCTTCCAGGTCCAGGAGCAGGAGCTGCCGCACTTCTCCGTCATCAGCTTCACCCCGTACGCCCAGCAGGCCGCCCTGGAGGGTGTGCTCAGCAAGGTCCTGCCGGGTGCCGTGAAGTCCGGGACGTCGGCGGGCAAGGTCGCCGACACGCTCAACTCCCGGATGAACGAGCAGCTGGCCCAGGGCAAGGAGCTCGTGGGGTGAGCACCGATCAGATCACCGCGCCGGGCGCGCAGTCTCCCTCCGGGGAGACGGCCGCCCGGCCCGGGCCCCGCGCCACCGCGCGCGCCGGTCGCCGACGCACCTCGCTGACCACCCGCCGGGCCATCTCCTTCTACGTGTTCGCCGGACCCTGGGTGCTGGGCTTCCTCACCCTGACGGCCTTCCCGCTCGGTTACGCGCTGTGGCTGAGCCTGACCAACTCCGACGGACTGTCGAACAACTCCCGCTTCGTCGGCCTGGACAACTACCGGGAGGTCCTGACCGACCCGGAGACGATGTCCTCCCTGGCCCGCACCGGTGTCTTCACCGCGATCACCGTGCCGCTGAGCATCGCGGCGGGGCTGCTGCTGGCGGTGCTGGTCAACCAGCCGATCCGGGCCCGCGGGCTGTTCCGCACCCTGCTGTACCTGCCCGCGGTGGTGCCGCCGGTCGGTGCCGCCCTCACCTTCAAGCTGATCTTCGACCGGGACTCGGGCGCCGCCAACGGCGTCCTCGACGCCCTGGACATCAACGGTGTTGCCTGGTTGATGGACCCCTACGCCCGCTGGGTCCTGATCACCCTGATGCTGTGGGGCTGCGGCAACGCCATGATCATCTCGCTGGCGGGGCTCCAGGACATCCCCAAGGAGCTCCACGAGGCCGCCCGCATGGACGGGGCGAACGCCTGGCAGTCCTTCTACAAGATCACCGTCCCGATGCTGTCTCCGGTGCTGTTCTTCCAGGTCATCACCGGCATCATCGCCGCCGTACAGAGCTTCCTGCCGCTGCTCATCTCCCTCGACCCCACCCCCAGGGGCGTCTCGGCCGTCCCCGAGGGCAACTACCTGTTCATGATCCACGTGTTCGCCCAGTACTTCGCCAACGGCCGCTACGGATACGCCTCGGCGATGCTCTGGGTGCTGTTCCTGATCATCGTCGCGATCACCTTCCTCATCTTCAGGCTCAGCAAGGGCGCGGTCTTCTACTCCGTCGCCCCGGAGCCGGACAAGCCTTCTCGGCCGCGCACGATCGGAGGCAAGTGATGGTGTTCCCCCGCAGAAGTGCCGTCTACGTGTTGCTGGTCGGCGCCGTGGTCCTCTTCCTCGGTCCGTTCGCCTGGCTGCTGGAGACCGCTCTGAAGGCTCCCTCCGAGCTGCGCGCGCTGCCCATCCACTGGTGGCCGCACCACCCCGGCCTGGGCAACTTCCGGGAAGCCCTGACCGAGATCGACTACCTCGGCTATGCCCGCAACTCCCTGACGATCGCCACCCTTTACGCCGTCCTGGTCACCCTGGCCTCGGCGTGGGCGGGCTACGGCTTCGCCCGTCTCCAGGCGCCCGGCAAGCGGCTGATCTTCTCCGTTCTGCTGTCGACGATGATGCTGCCGCAGGTCCTCACCCTCATCCCGACCTATCTGCTGTTCGCCAAGATCCACCTCACCAACACCTATGTGCCGTGGGTGCTGTGGGGCCTGTGCGGCGCCCCGTACCTGATCTTCCTGTTCCGGCAGTTCTTCTCGAACATGCCCAAGGAGCTGGAGGAGGCCGCGATCGTGGACGGCTGCGGGCAGATCCGTATCTTCTGGCGGATCTTCCTGCCGCAGTCCTGGCCGGTCATCGCCACCAGTCTGATCCTCTCCTTCAGCTGGACCTGGGGCGACTACATCGCGCCGGCCCTGCTGCTGGACGACGCCCACACCACGCTCGCGGTCAAGCTCGCCTACGGCTACGTCAACGCGCACGGCTCGCCACTGCCGAACCTGGTCGCCGCGGGCGCCGTGATGTACGTCGTGCCGGTGCTGGCGTTGTTCCTCATCGTGCAGCGGGGCTTCGTCACCAGCGCCGCCACCTCCGGGCTGAAGTGATGTCCCCGCTCCGACGCACGCGCTGATCCGCCCCTGCGACGCATTTCAGATCCGCGTCACCGACGCTCCTCTCATCCGCGTCACCGACGCACCCGCCAGCAAAGGAACCCGCATGACCGACACCCAGGGAATCATCAACTGCCCCACGGCGGTGGGGTCATGACGGAGCGTCCGGCTCTCACCCCGCAGCTCGGCCGGACACGGGTCATGGCCATCCTGAGGTCGGCCGACGCCTCCGGGCTGCCCGCCGTGGCCCGGGCGCTCGTGTCCGGCGGGGTCACCTGCCTGGAGATCACCCTGACCACGGCCGGAGCGCTCGACGCGCTGGCCGCCGTCCGGGCGGAACTCGGCCCGGACGTCGCGGTCGGCGCGGGCACCGTGATCACCGGCGACCAGGCCAGGGACGCCCTGGCGGCGGGAGCGGAGTTCCTGGTCGCCCCCGTCGTCGACACCGGCGTCGTCCGGAACGCGGCCGACCGGGGCATCCCGTGCTACCCGGGCGCCTGGACACCGACCGAGGTGTCCCAGTCGTGGCAGGCGGGGGCCGCCGCCGTCAAGCTGTTCCCCGCGGGCACGGGCGGCCCCGCCCATCTGCGCCAACTGCGGGCCCCACTGCCCGACATCCCGCTCGTCGCCGTCGGCGGCGTCGGCATCGACGAGGCACGGGACTACCTGGACGCGGGCGCCTGCGCGGTCGGTATCGGCTCCCCGCTGTTGCGCGGGGCGGACCGGGACCCGACTCCGCAGGCACTGGACGCCCTCACCGCGAGGGCGCGCACCCTGCTGGACGCGGTCCGGGCCACCGCGCGGGCCGGGGAGGCGAGCACGTGAACGCCTCCTCACCTCCGTCCGGCGAGCCCTACCTCGTGACCGTCGGCGACGTGCTGGCCGTCATGGCCGCCCGGGAGCCCGCCCCCTTCATGCTCGGCACGACACTGCGCCTCGGGATCGCCGGCGCCGAGTCCAACGTCGCCATCGGGGTCTGCCGACTCGGCGGATCCGCCACCTGGATCGGCCGGGTCGGCGACGACGAACTCGGCGACCTCGTCCTGCGAGAACTACAGGCCGAAGGGGTCACCACCGTCGCCATCCGCGACCCCGCCCCCACCTCCCTGCTGCTGAAGGAGCGCCGCACCTCCACCCACAGCCGTACGCGCTACTACCGCACCCACACGGCCGGAGCCCGGCTGACCGCCGACGACATCCCCGAGCACGTCGTCGCGGGGGCGGCGGTCCTGCACATCACGGGTATCACCCCGGCGCTCGGACAGGGCCCCGCCGCGGCCGTGGTCCGGGCCGTGGACATCGCCGCCGACGCCGGCGTGACCATCTCGCTGGACGTCAACTTCCGTTCCCTGCTGTGGAGCGAGGCCGAGGCCCGGGCGACGCTGCTGCCTCTGCTGCGCAGGAGCGACCTGGTCTTCGCCGGACCGCACGAGGCCGCTCTCGTGGTGCCCGACGCCGACGGACCGGAGGAACTCGCCAAGGGCATCTGCGACCTGGGACCCGGCGGGGCCGTGATCAAGCTCGGCGCCGACGGGGCGTACGCCCTCCTCGACGGCCTGTCGCACCGGCAGCCCGCCATGCCGGTCCGCGTGCACGACACGGTGGGCGCCGGAGACGCGTTCGCCGCCGGGTACCTCGCCGAACTGCTCGCGGGCGAGCCCCCGGAACAGCGGCTGAGGACAGCGGCCCTCCTCGGCGCCTTCGCGGTGAGCACTGCCGGCGACTGGGAGGGCCTGCCCCGGCGCTCCGAACTGGAACTGCTCGACCACCACGACGACATCGTCCGCTGAGACCTGATCCACCGACCTGCTCGATGAACCTCCCAGGACCACCCATGCACACAAGCTCCCTCACCGGCGCGATCCCCGTCCTCACCGGCTCCTACACCCAGGACTCCGGTGGCGACGGCCCCGGCATCGCCGCCCTGCGGATCGATCCCACGACCGGACACCTCTCGTACGACGAGGTGGAGCCGCTGCCCGTGAGCGGGGCCTCGTTCCTGGCGGCGCACCCGTCGCTCAGCGTCGTCTACAGCACCAACGAGACCGAGGCCGGAACCGTCAGCGCCGTCGCCCGCGCCGACGACGGCACCTTGTCCCCGCTGGGCAACCCGATGAGCAGCGGCGGAGCAAACCCCTGCCACCTCACCGTCCACCCGGACGGAGAGTGGCTGCTGACCGCGAACTACGGCAGCGACACCGCCCCGGGCACGGTCGCGGTGCACCGGCTCGGCGCGGACGGACAGCTCCTTGAACCGACCGATCTCGTCGTCCACCACGGGTCGGGACCGGTCGCCGGACGGCAGGAGGGCAGCCACGCCCACCAGGTACTCGTCGACCCGGCGGGCCGTTTCGTGCTGGCCACCGACCTGGGGGCGGACGCGGTCTTCACCTACCGGCTCGACACCCGCACCGGAACCCTGGAACGGGTCGCGGTGAACCCGATGCACGCGGGATCCGGACCCCGCCACCTCGCCTTCTCCCCCGACGGTGACCTGGTGTTCAGCGCCGACGAACTGTCATCGACCGTCACCTGCCACCGATACCACGCCGCCACGGGCGTCCTGACGGCCCTCTCCTCCGTACCCGCCACGACAGCCGAGGACGTCGTCAACCAGCCCGCGGGAATCGTCGCCTCGCCCTGCGGACGCTTCGTGTGGGTGACCAACCGGGGCGCGGACACGGTCGCCGCGTTCCGACTCGCGGGCAGCGCCCTAAAGCCGCTCGGCGAGGTCCCGGCCGGCGGCACCTGGCCCCGCGGCCTCGCTCCGGTGGACGGTCATCTGCTCGTCGCCAACCAGCACAGCGGCTCACTCGCCGTCCTGCGTGTCCTGGACGACGGAACCCTGACCCAGCCCCACCCACCGGTCTCCGCCCCGTCGGTCGTCTGCGCCCTGGCGCTCTGACTCTCCCCGTACCTGTTCGAAAGGCAGTCATGTCCCACCCCGGCACCACCCCCGCGACGTTCACCCTCGACCCGGCCTTCGCGGTCGGCAGCGTCAACCCGCGCCTGTACGGATCGTTCGTCGAGCACATGGGCCGCTGCGTCTACACCGGCATCTACGAGCCCGGCCACCCCACCGCCGACGCCGACGGCCTGCGCCAGGACGTCCTGGAACTGGTCCGGGAACTCGGCGTCACCACCGTCCGCTACCCCGGCGGCAACTTCGTCTCCGGCTACCGCTGGGAGGACAGCGTGGGCCCGCGCGAGGAGCGGCCCACCCGCCTGGACCTGGCCTGGAAGTCCACCGAGACCAACGAGTTCGGCCTCGGCGAGTTCATGGAGTTCTGCGGCAAGACCGGCATGGAGCCCATGATGGCCGTCAACCTCGGCACGCGGGGCGTGGAGGACGCGGTACGGCTGCTGGAGTACGCGAACCACCCCGGCGGCACCGAGCTCTCCGACCGGCGAATCACCGACGGCGGCAAGGAGCCGTACGGCATCCGGATGTGGTGCCTGGGCAACGAGATGGACGGCCCCTGGCAGACCGGGCACAAGACCCCCGAGGAGTACGGCCGCCTTGCCGCCGAGACCGCCCGCGCCATGCGGCAGGTCGACCCCGGTCTGGAACTGGTCGCCTGCGGCAGCTCCAGCTCCTCCATGCCGACCTTCGCCTCCTGGGAGTCGACGGTCCTGCAGGAGACGTACGACCTGGTGGACTACGTCTCCCTGCACGCCTACTACGAGGAGATCGACGGCGACCGCGACTCCTTCCTGGCGTCCGCCGTGGACATGGAGCACTTCATCGAGTCGGTCGTCGCCACCTGCGACCACGTCCGCGCCCGCCTGAAGGCGGACAAGCGGATCAACCTCTCCTTCGACGAGTGGAACGTCTGGTACCAGCAGCGGCCCAACCCGCACGCCGTGGAGGAGTGGCAGCAGGCGCCGCGCATCCTGGAGGACGTCTACACCGTCACCGACGCCGTGGTCTTCGGTTCGCTGCTCATCGCGCTGCTGCGGCACGCCGACCGGGTCACCTCCGCCTCGCTCGCGCAGCTCGTCAACGTCATCGCGCCGATCATGACCGAGCCCGGCGGCGCGGCCTGGCGGCAGACCACGTTCTACCCCTTCGCGCAGGCGTCGGCGTACGGGCGCGGCCGGGTGCTGCGCGTCGAGGTGGACAGTCCGACGTACCCCACCGCCCGCTTCGGTGAGGTACCGCTGCTGCACGCCACCGCGGTGATCGACGACGAGACCGGCGACATCACCGTCTTCACGGTCAACCGCAGCCAGACGGACACCCTTCCCCTGCAGGTCGACCTGCGCGGCGTCGACGCCCACACCGTGGTGGAGCACCTCGTCCTGGCCGACGGCGACCCGGAGGCCGCCAACACCGCGGACCGGCCCGACCGTGTCACCCCGCAGGCCGCCACGGGCACGGCCGTCACCGACGGCGTCCTGCACGCCGAACTCGAGCCGCTCTCCTGGAACATGATCCGCCTGACGAACCGGTCCGCCTGACGGCCTTGACGAGCCGACCGCCCATGGGCCACCGCCGACACCGGCTCATGGGCGTGCCGGGCCATCCACATCACCGCCGCACACCGGTGTCCTGGGACACCGTCGTACTCACTCCTGGGAAGAACCAATGACAGCCGTTGCCCGACCCCTGTTCCGAGACCCCGTGCACGACGGCGCGACCGACCCCACCGTCATCTGGAACCGGCACGCCCGCGAGTGGTGGATGTTCTACACCAGCCGTCGCGCCGACGCGCCGCCGATGAACGACGTGAGCTGGGTGCACGGGAGCGACCTCGGGATCGCGTCCTCCTCGGACGGCGGGGCCTCCTGGCTGTACCGGGGAGTCGCCGAGGGGCTGGACACCGAGCCAGGACGGCACACCTACTGGGCCCCCGAGATCATCGACGACGGAACCGAATATCACATGTTCGTCAGCGTGATCCGCGGTGTTCCGACCCAGTGGGCCGGCCATGCACGCGTGATCCGCCACTACACGAGCCACGACCTCTTCTCCTGGACCTTCCGGTCCACCCTGTCGCTCTCGTCCGACAGAGTGATCGACGCCTGCGTCCTGCGGCTCCCCACGGGCGGTTACCGCATGTGGTACAAGGACGAGGCCGACCACGGGCACACCTATGCGGCGGACAGCGACGACCTGACGCGGTGGACGGCTCGGGGACCCGCGGTCGAGTGCTCGGAGCACGAAGGTCCCAACGTCTTCGAGCTCGACGGCAGTTACTGGATGCTCGTCGACGAGTGGCACGGCCTGCGCGTTCTTCACTCACGGGACCTGGAGACATGGGAGCCGCGAGGACTCGTCCTCGATCGTCCCGGACACGGCCCCGACGACGGCTCGTACGGCTTCCACGCCGACGTCGTCACCAGTGAACTCGGCGCTTTCGTCTTCTACTTCACCCACCCCGGGCGATCCGACGACAGCCCCGGTCGACAGCCCAGCGATCACGACGAGCGCCGAAGCTCAATCCAGGTCGCCCGTCTGCGGGTGAACGGAGACACGCTTGTGTGCGACCGCGACGAAACGCTGGAAGCACCCATCCTGCCTCTCGAAGGGCCGGTCCGGTGACGGCGATCCGGGGAGCGACCGCGAGAGCCCGTCGCGCAGGGATGATCCCGTTCGTCGCCGCGCTCCTGCTCGCCACCGCATGCCGAGCGGAAGCGCCGGCGGACTCCGGTGTGACCCTGCTCGACGGGCACCGGATCTCCCTCTCCGGCCCGACCGTCGTCTCGGCCCTACCCGTCGACGACCAGGGCGACGTCCACGCGGCGGCAGCGCGCAGCCAGATCCCCTCGCTCAAGAGCGTGGCGCTTCAGTACCCCGACGTCCGGGTCCTCGTCACCGACTCGGACGGGCACACGACCGACGCCGCCCTCCAGAACTTCGCGGCGAACTGGGCCCTCCCGCCCGGCCTCGTCATCGCCGCGGACTCCGCCTCCGTGAGCGCGCAACTGCCCACGGACGGACAGCTCCACACCCTGCTGATCGGAGCCGACGGACACGTCGTCGCCGAATGGTCGAACCAGGCCGCTCCGACGCAGGCCATCGTCGCCGCACTCCGCAAGGTCACGGCGAGCTCCTCCACCCCTTCCGACAACGTCGTACGGAAAGAAGCATCATGAGACAAGTCGCAGAGATACGACGACTGTTCGCAGGCGCGGTCGTCACCATGCTGCTCGCCTGCGCCGCAGTGGCCCTGACACCGGCCGTGCCGGCCCACGCAGCAGGCTCGGCCTACTACGTGGACTGCTCGGCGGCATCCAACGGAACCGGAACCTCCTCCTCGCCGTGGAACTCGCTGGCGGGCCCGAACGCGACGACGTTCGGCCCCGGCGACCAGTTGCTGTTCAAGCGGGGGACGACCTGCACCGGCCTGCTGCACCCGCTGGGCTCGGGCAGCGCGTCAGGCGGATCGATCACCATGAGCGCCTACGGCACCGGCGCCCTGCCGGTCATCGCCGGGGGCGGCGGCACGGACGCGATCTACCTGTACAACCAGGAGTACTGGGAGATCTCCGATCTGGAGGTGACCAACACCGGCGCCGTGAAGGGTGCGAACGCGCGACGCGGCGTCTACGTGGTCCTCGAGAACTTCGGGACCGGAGATCACTACAAGATCAGCAACCTCAACATCCACGACGTGAACGGCAACCAGTCGAAGGAGGTCGACGGCAGCGCCGGAATCCTCTTCTCCGTTATCGGGACCAGCACCCCCAGCGCGTTCAACGACGTCGACATCGACGGCAACACGGTGGCCAACGTCGCCCGCAGCGGTATCAACATGTCCAGCACCTGGCTCTGCCGGCCGTCCATCGGCTGCAACAACCCGGTGTGGACGCCCTGGACCGGTGTAGTCGTCCACAACAACACCGTCCACGACACGGACGGCGACGGCATCGTCGTGCAGATGTCGCAGAACGCCCTCATCGAGCACAACGTCGTCTACAACGCGGCGAAGGCCCCCAACGCGGCGAACGCCGGCATCTGGGCCTGGGACTCCGACGGCACCGTGATCCAGTACAACGAGGCGTACGGAACCCAGAAGAACACCGGGAACTCCGACGGCCAGGGCTTCGACGTCGACTACGGGCAGGACGGCACCGTCGTCCAGTACAACTACAGCCACGACAACGCGGGAGGGTTCATCCTCTTCTGCGGCTGCGGCGGCGGATCACACCTCGCGAGCAACGCGGTGGTCCGCTACAACGTCAGCGAGGACGACCGTCTTCGCGCCATCACCATGGACGGCTCGCAGGACTCCGCGTTCTACAACAACACGATCTACATCCCGTCGGGATCCACCGCCAACGTCCTCGAGGTCACCGGCGCCTGGAACGACCTCACCCTCGCCAACAACATCATCTACAACCTGGGCAGCGGCGGTTACGTCTACACGTCCGGCCAGCCGGCCTCGAACTTCGCCTGGCGCAACAACCTCTTCTACGGCAACCACCCGGCCAGTGAGCCCTCCGACCCGGGGAAGATCACGGCGGATCCGCAGCTCGCCTCGCCCGGGAGCGGCGGCACGGGCATCGGCAGCGTCGCGGGCTACCAGCTGACCGCGTCGTCCCCGGCCATCGGCGCGGGAGTCGTCGTCCCCAACAACGGCGGCAAGGACTACTGGGGCTCGACCGTTCCCACGACCTGCGCACCCGACATCGGCGCCGACCAGTTCAGCACTCCCTCCGACTCGACCTGCCTCGCCAACGAGAACCTCGGCTTCGAGAAGGGGTCGACCTCGGGGTGGAGCGCGTGGAACTCCGCCTCGGTGGTGAACTCGGGCGCCCACTCCGGGACTTACGCGGCGCGAGTCGGGCCGTCGCCCGCCTCGCTCGAACAGTCCGTCCCCGTCGCGCCTCGGACGACGTATCGCGTCTCGGGTTGGGTGAAGTCGGCCGTCGCCGGCGAGGTCATGAACGTCGGCGTCAAGAACACCGGCGGTCTGGAAACGGTGGCGAGCTCCAGTGGCACCGCGTGGACGTTCGTCTCCGCCGACTTCACCACCGGGGCGACGAACAACACCGTCCGGCTGTACTGCTACAAGAGTTCGGGTACGGGGAACGGCTACTGCGACGACATGGCCGTCACCCCCGTCAGGAACTACGCGATCAACGGCAACTTCGAGTCCGGCCACACCGTGCCCTGGCGCAACGGCGACTTCTCGCTCACGAGCACGGCGGCCAACGGCAACGCAGCCGGGCTGGCCAACGCGTCCCTGAGCTCAGGCTCCCTGTTCCAGATCGTCACCGGCCTCACGCCGAACACCACCTACCGGCTGACCGGCTCCCTCGCGAGCCAGACCGCCGGCACCACGACAGCACTGGAGGCCAAGCTCTACAACGGCAGCGCCGTCGCCAGCGCGTCGACCACGTCGAGCACGTACTCGAAGCAGTCGACGACGTTCACCACGGGCGCGAGCGTGACCTCCGCCCGTATCTACTGCCACCTCGTCTCCGGAAGCGGAGACGGCTACTGCGACGAAATCACCCTGACCCAGCAGTGACCGACAGCGTGGGCGTCCCGCACGGCCAACACCGTGCGGGGCGCCCACGTGCTCCCCGTGCCGATGTCTTTTCACGCGACTCAACAGAGAGGTCACTGACCATGGGAACGTCAGGACGTCAGGAGCGGCCCGGCCTGCCCGCAGTCGCTCGCCCGGGAGCGCTGTCCCGGCGCGGGGTCCTCAAGGCAGCGGCGGTCACGGCGGGGGCCGCAGCACTGGGCCTCGCCGGCACGCAAGAGGCCCACGCGGCGGACGCCGTCATGACCGCCACGTCACCGGACGGCAGCAACAAGATCACGGTGTCCCTGGTCGGCGGAGCGCTCTCCTGGTCGGTCACACGCGCCGGCGCGGCGGTCGTCGGCACCTCGGTGCTCGGGCTCGTGATGAGCGACGGCACCACGCTGGGCGCCGCGAACACCGTGGTGACCAACTATCAGCACTGGACCAAGGACAGCACCTGGACCCCGGTGTACGGGCGCAGCGCGACGATCCGCGACCACTACCAGGAAATGCGCTGGAACCTTCAGGACAGCGGCAGCGGCGTCACCTTCGGCATCCAGATACGCGCCTACAACACCGGAGTCGCGCTGCGCTACACGCTGCTCGGAACGGGCAAGGCCACCATTTCCGACGAGCTGACCAGCTTCGTGTTCCCCGGCGGCACCCTGGTCTACAGCGCCCGGGACGAGAGCGTGTACACCCCCGTCGTGCCGGACGCGATCCCCTCCACCGGCACCTCCGGCACGGACGTCGGCCCCCTGACCGACATGCCCCTCCTGGTCACCCTGGCCGGCGGGCTGCGTGCCTGCATCTGTGAGTCCTCGCGCGTGAACTACCCGCGGGGGATGCTCACGTCGGTCTCCGGGCAGAGCAACACCCTCAAGACGTACCTGATGAAGAAGACCGCCCGCGGCAGCGGCCCGGTGCAGACCACCTCGACCGTCACCACGCCGTTCGCCACGCCCTGGCGGGTCCTCGTCCTCGGATCCTCCGACGCCGACCTGGTCGACAACGCCGAACTGGTGCTCAACCTGGCCCCGGCGGGCGCCCTGACCGACACGACATGGATTCGGCCGGGCAAGGTGTTCCGCTGCAACCTGACCACCGCCGCGGGAATCGCCGGCGTGGACTTCGCCGTCGCCCGCAGCCTGGACTACGTCGAGTACGACGCGGGGTGGTACGGCCCGGAGTTCACCACCACCGACGCGACCGCGGCGATCCCGGACATCGACCTGCCCACGGTGATCGACCACGCCACGACGAACGGCATCGGCGTCTTCCTCTACGTCAACCGTCTGGCCCTGACCGACCCGGACACGCTGTTCGCCCTCTACAAGAGCTGGGGCGTGGCCGGCATCAAGCTCGGCTTCATCAACGACGGCACCCAGACCATGACCAACCAGATCATCGCCTGGGCCAAGACGGCCGCAAAGTACAACCTGCTGATCGACATGCACGACGACGTGCGGCCCTTCGGCTACGAGCGCACCTACCCCAACTGGATCAGCCTGGAAGGCGTCCGGGGCAACGAGCAGTTCCCGACCGCCACCCACAACGTGACCCTGCCCTTCGCCCGCAACATCGGCGGCCCGATGGACTACACCATCTGCTACGGCCAGTCCCGCGACCAGACGACCAACAACCACCAGATGGCGATGGCAGCGGTGTACTACCAGCCGCTCAACTTCGTCTACTGGTACTCCACACCGTCGTCGTACGCCACCACCGCCAACTGGCCCGGGCTGTCGTGGTTCGACGCCGTGCCCACCACCTGGGACGAGAGCAGGACCCTCACCGGTTCGATCGGCGAGTACATAGCGGTCGCCCGCCGCAGCGGCGCCACCTGGTTCCTCGGCGCGATGACCAACGAGACCGCCCGCACCCTGTCGGTCCCGCTGGACTTCCTCGACAGCGGCGTCAGCTACACCGCCACCGTCTACGCGGACGGAACGGCGGGAACCACCCCGCACGCCACGCCCACGGTGGTGAGCACCCGGACCGTCACCTCCTCGACGACTCTGAGCATGGCGATGACCAGCGCGGGTGGTCAGGCGGTCATCCTCCAGCCGAGCTGACGCCCCGCCAACCGGGCTGTCCCGTACGGGACCCGGCGGGCGCGGGGCTCCGGCAGGCGCTCGATCGAACGCGGTCAGCAGGGCACCATGCCCGGCGTCGAGCCGCGTTTTACAGGGGTTGTCGAAGTCGACGACGTTGACCTGTGCCTGTCTGTCGGAAGACCTCGGTGCGGGCACCCTTCATCGAGCGGCCTCACGGCCGTCGCGCCCGCCCGTGCGAGCCATCGATCGCGGCGTCGTCCAGGTCCAGCAGGTCCGCGGCGGCCCGCAGCTCGGTCAGCCGCACGTGTGCACGTGCGGCCCGCTCCCGTGGTGAAGGAGGTCACCGAGGAGGGAAAGGAGCTCGTCTCCTCGATCACCAGCGGCCTCTCTTCGATGTTCCGACCGCTGCCTCGTAAGTCGTCGCGGGCTGTCCCGGGCCCGTACGGCAGTTGCCGGCAGGCTATCGGGCACTTGATGAACCTCACCCTCCAACTTCGGTTGCCATTGCAGCTTCTGACGGGCTGTCGGACGGCATTCACCGATCCTTCACAGTCTCCAGCACAACCCTCGCAAGGTGTGGCACAGATCACGAAACATCGGCGAAGAATGTCGCTTTGTGCCTGCTTCTAGGCACTCGACCTGGGTGTCACTTCATGTTGATATGACGACGCGGATGACGATTACCGATACGGGGGGCCTCTCGCTTCGAGAGGTACGGGACTGCTTTCCACAGGAGTTGGGTGCATACCCAGCGGAGCGATGTCGATATCGCGTTCCTGCGCACCCCAATCTCACGCCCGGTGATGAACATCCGGCCGTCGTCGACGAACTTGGGGGATGCAATGAGGAAATACGGCAGAACGTCCGCGCAACCGCGGCACAGGCGGCTAGCACTGCCTGCACTGGGCGCGGCCGCGGTCGGTGCCCTGGCTTGGATCACGGTGACCACGGGCCTGCCCGGCGGGGCGTCGCAGGAGGCGAACCCCGCCGCACTGGTCGCGGGGGAGAACCCCGGTTACGCGGTGGAGGACTTCAACTACCCGCTGGCGGACAAGATCCTGGCCGAGAAGAACATCGTCCTCAAGCGCGGTGACGGGCACATCACCCTGGCCGACTGCGCGAGCGGGACCGGTCTGCTGGAGATCATGGCCCGCGACAAGGCGGACAAGATCTGTTTCAAGGTGGTGGGCGACTCAGGCTGGCTGACCCTGGAGATCCCCGCGGTCTACGCGGTCAAGGGCAACGACTACACGACCGCGGTCGACATGAGCGTGGGCACCGAGGAGAAGTCGTTCGACATCGCCAAGAATTCCTGGACGCCGGTGGGTGAGGCCGCGGACCCGGACGGCCGCGATCACATGCTCGTCGAGATCAGGTCCTCCAAGTAGCCCCAGGTCGACACCCGCCATGCTCACCGCTGCGCGGTCCGGTGCCCCACAGGCCGCGCGGCCCTCGTGACTAGGAATCCACGTTCATGCATGTCTCCAGACGCCCCCGTCTCGCCGCGTTGGCCGCTGCGCTGGTCGCGGCCCCCGTCGCGCTGAGCTCCGCCGACGCCACCGCGCTCAACGGAGCGGACGCCCCGGCGCAGTTGAACTACGTCGCGAAGATCAACGTCGGCGAGCAGAGTGCCTGCACCGGCACCCTCGTCGACCCGCAGTGGGTCCTGACCGCGGCCACCTGCTTCGCCGCGGACGGCAAGCCCCCCGCGGGCAAGCCCGCCGTCACCACCACCGTCACCGTCGGCCGCACCGACCTGACGCAGACCAGCGGCAGCGTCCTGCCGGCCATCCGGCTCGTCCCCCATGCCGACCGGGATCTGGTGCTCGTCAAACTCGCCGCCAGGATCACCGATCCGAGCATCACGCCGGTCCGGCTGGCCACCACGCCCGCCGCCGCGGGTGAGGAACTGGTGAAAGCCGGATTCGGACGCACCAAGACCGAATGGGTACCCGACAAGCTCCACACCGGTACGTTCGCCGTCGCCTCCACCGCGGACACGACAGTGGACCTCAACGGCTCCGACACCGCGACCGTCTGCAAGGGCGACGCCGGCGGCCCCGCCCTGCGCACCGTCAACGGCACCACCGAACTCGTCGCCGTCAACTCCCGCTCCTGGCAGGGCAGATGTCTCGGCATCGACGCCGCCGAGACCCGCACCGGGGCCGTCGACACCCGGGTCGACGACATCAGCGACTGGGTCACGTACGCGATCTCCCGCAACCCGGACGACCTCACAGGTGACGGCAAGGCCGACCTCGCGGCCATCAAGGACGACGGCGTTCTGTGGATCTACCCCGGCACCGGAAAGGCGAGCGGCAGCACCTTCGGCACCCGCTACCAGGCCGGCACCAGCTGGCAGAGCCAGAACGCCGTCACGGTCGGAGACGTCAACAACGACGGCATCGGCGACCTGCTGTCCCGTCAGGCGTCGGACGGCACGCTGTGGGTCTACCCCGGCACCGGAAAACCCGGCATGGAAGCCTTCGCCACCCGCTACCAGGTCGGCAGGAGCTGGCAGACCCAGGACGTCACCCGCACCGGGGACTTCAACACCGACGGGCTCACCGACGTACTGACCCGTCAGGCGTCGGACGGAACATTGTGGGTCTACCCCGGCACCGGAAAACCCGGCATGGAAACCCTCGGCACCCGCTACCAGGCCGGCACCGGCTGGAAGAGCCAGGACATCATCACCACCGGCGACCTCAACAACGACGGGCGCCCCGACGTGCTGTCCCGTCAGGCGTCGGACGGCACGCTGTGGGTCTACCCCGGCACGGGAAAGGCGATCGGCGGTTCCTTCGGTACCCGCTATCAGGTCGGCAGGAGCTGGCAGAGCCAGAACGCCCTCCGCACCGGGGACTACAACGGTGACGGGCTCACCGACGTGCTCTCCCGCCAGGCGTCCGACGACACGCTGTGGGTCTACCCCGGCACCGGAAAGCCCGGGATGGAAACCCTCGGCACCCGCTACCAGGCCGGCACCGGCTGGGGGCCCTACCGCATCATCTGAGTGGCCGGGATGATCTCGATCCCGCCGCCACCGCGACGAGATACGCGGCGAAGGCCGCGGTAGTCCGAGACGGTTCTCCGAGTGATCTCCGCTCGGAGAACCCTCTCGGCGTATTCACCCACCAGGCCACCTCAAGCCGAATTCCGCAGCAGTCACCGAGTGTGCCGGACTGCGGTTGCGACAGCCTCGATCAGTCCGGGGAACCGACGGCCCAGGTCCGCCTGTTCCCGGAGTCGCGCTGATGGCCAAGGCCCGCCTCACGGAACACACGCCAGCGATGGGTGCGGCTCGAGTCGACGGATCGGCCAGACCGTCCACACCCGGACGGCGGCAGCTCGGCACCGCAAGGAGCGCTCCGCCAGCTGCTTGGATTCTCGGCCCTCGACCAGCGGCTGGTCATCGCCGAGGACTGGCACGCGGAGGACTGACTCGAGGACGCCGAGTCGGTCGACACGTAGGTCAAGGCAGAGATGGGCCGCGCTGCGGAGGATCAGCTCGCTCAACCAGCTCATTTGGCACCCCGGAGCGTGGAAGGAAACGGAACCGGAGAGCCCCCGGAGCGTCGACGGAGTCGAGTGGAGTCAACACCGCCGACGACCGGGGGCTCTGTCCCATCGCCATCCCCTGACCTGCCCAATTCACCCTCACAACACAGAGGAAGGAGACTCAGCCATCACTTGCTGGACAAGGCCTCAGCCCTTCGGGGCGATCGACCCGGTTCAGGCATTCGATGACAGGCCGAGATATGTACCGTTGAGTGCCCCGAACGAGTTCACCTGGCTGCTCTCTGCGAGGGTTGTTCCGAAGCAGACCGACCAGGAGTTCGCCCCAACCCCCGAGGACGGGCACTTCCAATCGCCCAGGTGCGTGCCCGAGGCGGTATACAGATCCATACGCGCTTCCGCGCCATAGAGGCTGGATTGGTTGTTGCGCACGATCACCGCTGCCTGGACCCCGCTGCCGTTGGACGACCTGATCGCACAGGCTTGCGCGATCACGCCGGTGGCGATCGTCTTACTGGCGGCACAACGCCACGTGCTGGAGCTGGAAGTGATCGGGTTTGTGTTGCCGTAGGCACGCCAGGCACCGGCCGCGGCCGCAGCGGGAACGGCGACAGTGGAGCCGACCCAGGAGCGCAGGTCGTCCATACGGGTGCTGACCGCGCCGGTCTGGGTCACGGCCGGATCGATGCCGAAGCAGCCTCCCTGCCAGGATTTGCTGCTGACGGCGACCAGCTCGGCCTTGCCGCCGGCCAGGCGCACGGCCGGGCCGCCGGTGTCGCCCATGCAGACGCTCGCGCCGTTATCGCCGGTGGTGGCGACCGTCTCCGCGGCGACCGAGTCGACGGCGAAGGTGCCGCTGTGCAGACGCAGCGGGGCCCATTCGGCGGCGGTGCGGCCGTAGCCGGCCACCGTGAGCTTTTCGCCGGGCGTGGCCGCAGTGGCGGCCAGACTCACGGGTGTGATGGTGGTGACGGGGCGGCTGAGCCGCGCCAGGACGGCGTCCCGTGACGGGTGGGCGACGAGTTCCACAACCGTGCGGGTCTCGCCGCCGGAGGTCGTGAGATCGGTGCGGCCGATGGTCGCGGTGGTCTTGAGCTTGGGCGCGCCGGTGGGTATGGCGAGGCTCGCGTCCGGGTCGTCGGCGAAACAGCTCGTGGCGGTGAGCAGCCAGTACGGGTCCACCAGGGCGGCGGAGCAGGCCTTCTGGCCGTCGCCGAGTTCGAGGCGGGCGGTGAACGCGAGCGTGCCGTCGACCGCGGCGGTGCCGGAGACGGCGTTCGCGGGGGCGGCGCTCAGCGCCAGCAGCGCGGCGACGAGTGGTGCGGCGAGGCGTGTGGTGAATGCTCTGGTGAAGGGGACGAGGCGATGGCCTCTGAGGTGTCGCATGACCTTGGTTTCCTTGGTGGGAGACGTGTGGCTCACGCGCTCGACGGGCCCCCGCAGGGACGGAGCCGAGGCGCCGGTGAGGGTGCTGCTTGGCGGATCTGAGCTCGGCGCGCCTGTGCTCGCGTCGCTCCGGGTCCGCGCTCGCGCCCACCGCCGTCCACTCCGATACGTGGTGTCCACGAGTCGGCATCGGTGTGTCCGGCGGGCGCGCGGGGGGTGCGGTGTCGTGGTGCCGGGCCTGTCAGCCTGGCGCACGGTGTGCGGCCGCGAGGGAGCGGCCGCACCCCCCGTGGCACGGGCTTCCAGGTTTCCGGTGTCGTCGGTGGTGATGAGTTCCGTGGAGACGTGGCCCCGGGCACCCGATGTGGCGTGCCGTGGAAACTCCAAGTCCCCGGGCGGGACCACGTCTCACGATGTCAGTGCGATCTACACGTGGTCAGGCGACCTTGGTTCGGTCCCAGGCCCGGGATTCGGTGCCGTCCGCGGTGGCCGTGGCCGCATGGCGCCAGAGGGATCGCTCTCGTCAGAGGGTGATCATCACGGTGCCGCCGTCGAAGTAGGTGCCCATGTTCTTGCGGACGGCGACCTTGCCGTCCGCGATCGTGTGGACGAACAAGTCGGCCTTGCCGTCACCGGTGGAATCGCCGAAGCGGAGGCGGCCCATGTCGGTACCGGTGACGA
>NZ_JBEXFB010000023.1:0-70489 GCF_040606575.1 Streptomyces sp. NPDC005402 | reverse complement strand
GACGAAACGCCCCCAACCCGCACTCCAGTGAGTACCGCCGTCGAAGTACGTGCCCATGTTCTTACGAACAGAGACATCGCCATCCGTACCGTGAACGATCAGGTCAGCCTTGCCATCACCCGTGATGTCGGCGAAGTAGAGACGACCCAAGTCGGTACCCGTGACGAAACGCCCCCAACCCGCACTCCAGTGAGTACCGCCGTCGAAGTACGTGCCCATGTTCTTACGAACAGAGACATCGCCATCCGTACCGTGAACAATCAGGTCAGCCTTGCCATCACCCGTGATGTCGGCGAAGTAGAGACGACCCATGTCGGTACCGGTGAGGAAACGGCTCCAACCGGCGGACATGACGGTGCCGGCACCGAAGCTGTTCCCGAGGTTGCGGTGGACGACGACGGAACCGTCGATGCGCTGCAGGACCAGGTCGTCCTTGCCGTCACCGTCGATGTCCGCCGGTGTGATCTTCTCTCGGCTGAAGACTTCCTTGACCCAACTGCTGAGGTCGTCGACTCGGGTGTCGACGGCCCCGGTGCGGGTCTCGGCGGGGTCGATGCCGAGGCATCCGCCCTGCCAGGAGCGGGAGTTGACGGCGACGAGTTCGGTGGTGCCGTCGACGGTACGCAGGGCGGGGCCGCCGGCGTCGCCCTTGCAGACGGTCGCGGTGTCGGAGCCGTCGAGGTCCACCGTGGTGGCCGCGGTGGAGGTGACGGTGAACGTGCCGGTGTGCAGTTGGTCGGGCACCCACTCGGTCTTGGTGCGTCCGAATCCCGCCTTCACCAACTTCTCGCCGGCTGCGGCGGGCGTCGTCGCCAGCCGCACGGGCTTGACGGTGGGATCGGTGATCCGGGCGGCGAGCCTGACCAGGACCAGGTCGCGGTAGGCGTGCGGGACGAGCCAGAGGGCCTGCCGGACGCTCCCGCCGGTCTGAGTCAGGTCGGTGCGGCCGACCGTGACGGTGGTGGGGACGGCGGGTTTGCCCGCGGAGAGCTCGCCGTCCGCGGCGAAACAGGTGGCCGCGGTCAGGACCCACTGCGGGTCGACGAGGGTGCCGGTGCAGGCGGACTGCTCCCCGACGTTGACCTTCGCGACATAGTTCAGCCCTGCCGGGGCGTCGACTCCGGCCAGCGCGGAGGCCGAGCCGGTCGCGGCCGGAACGGCGCCCAGTACGACGGGGGCTGCGAGCAGGGCAGCGGCCAGCGCGGAGAGACGGTGACGTCTGGAGAGGTGCATGAACGTGGATTCCTAGACACGAGGGCCGCGCGTTCCGTGGGCACTGGGCCGCGCTGCGGTGAGCATGACAATGTTGACCGCGTCTACTTGGAGGACCTGATCTCGACGAGCATGTGATCGCGGCCGTCCGGGTCCGCGGCCTCACCCACCGGCGTCCAGGAGTTCTTGGCGATGTCGTACGACTTCTCCTCGGTGCCCACGGTCATGTCGACCGCGGTCGTGTAGTCGTTGCCCTTGACCGCGTAGACCGCGGGGATCTCCAGGGTCAGCCAGCCGGAGTCGCCCACCACCTTGAAACAGATCTTGTCCGCCTTGTCGCGGGCCATGATCTCCAGCAGACCGGTCCCGCTGGCGCAGTCGGCCAGGGTGATGTGCCCGTCACCGCGCTTGAGGACGATGTTCTTCTCGGCCAGGATCTTGTCCGCCAGCGGGTAGTTGAAGTCCTCCACCGCGTAACCGGGGGATTCCCCCGCGACCAGTGCGGCAGGGTTCGCCTCCTGCGACGCCCCGCCCGGCAGGCCCGTGGTCACCGTGATCCAAGCCAGGGCACCGACCGCGGCCGCGCCCAGTGCACGCAGCGCAATCCGCTTGCGCTGCGGCTTAACGGACATTCTGCTGTATTGCTTCATCGCATCCCCCAAGTTCGTTGCTGCAGACCGGATATTCGTCACCGGTCTCGCGTTTTCGGGTGCACGGGAACGTCTTATCGGCATCGCTCTGCCGCGTGCGTTCCAACTCCCCCGGAAGTGATTCCCTTACGCCCCAAAGCGAGAGGCCCTCGCCCCGGCGATCACCATCCTCTTCATCATGCAAACACGAAGCCACTCCTAGGTCGAGCGTGGAAAACCACGCATAGCGCGGCAAACCACATGCTTCACTCATGACCTCCGTCACACTCCATAAAGGTTGCACCACCACTTGTGAAGCTCCTGCGAAGAAGCTTCTGATGATCTATCAGGACACATGCCGCGAACACGAGTTAAAGAACGCGACTCCTTAATTGGCCCACTCTGCATGGACAGTTGATATGGTCCCGAGCTACAAGTACTTCCGACCGCACGCCACTTCACGTCCGTCGGCATTCCACCTTTCTGGGGCACCGGGAACCGCCCTGCCGGTGCGATCCGGCATGTCCAGTCACCCGATCACACAGAGGACTACTCTCCAATGCAGACAAGCTTCTGGAGCCGTCGCCGCGTGCTCGGCGCGCTCGCCGCCTCCGCCGCGGTGGCCTCCACACCCTTGACGCTCCTCCCCTCGACCGCCGCCGCTGCGGACGGCACGGCACCCGAACCGGTCCCCCTGCCGGACACCGAGCGCGCCAAGGTCGTCAGGGCGTGGCTGACCGGTGGCAAGGGCGTCAAGGCCGCCGCCGCAGCGGCCCTTTACGGGTCGGACGCCGACATCCAGACCTTCCTCGCCGAGACGCTGCCCAGGCAGACCGTGGAGGACAACCGCGTCGCGATCGTCCGCAGCCTGGACCGCGCGGGCAAGGGCCTGCGAAGAGAGGCCGTCGCCGCTCTCGAGAGCGGCGATGCCGCGATCGCCGCGTTCCTGAAGGACGGCTTCAAACCGGCCATCACCGAAGATCTCCGGGTCGCCACCACCACCGTCTCGACCACCGGCGACAGGGCGGTGGTGCGCAGCGCCAACACCGCTCTCGACGCCGCCACCACACCGGCTCTCACCGCCTTCCTCACCGACAAGCAGTACGACGCGCGTCTGGAGGACACCCGGGTCCAGGTCAGCGCCATGCTGGTGAACGGTGGCCCGGAGGTGCAGAAGTACGCGAGCCGTGCCCTCGAGGGGTCCGCGGCCGACGTGGAGTGGTTCATGGAGACCGGGCAGCACATCGCGCGCGCCCGTGACCAGGAGTCGGCGACCATCGAGGAACTGGTGGCCCTTGTCGAGCGCGAGGGCAAGCGCGCCCAGAAGGAGACCAACCTGGCGGTGGAGGCCTCGGCACGCGCCGAGACCGCCGCCGGGAAGGCCAAGGAGGCCGCCCAGAAGGCCGCCGCCGAGGCATCCGCGGCCCAGAACGACGTACAGAAGTCGGCGGCAGCGGCCCGGAAGGCTGCGAACGCGGCGAAGGGCGCGGCGGACGCCGCACGCAACGCCATCAACGCCTCCAACGCAGCGGTGAACGCGTCCCGCCGTGCCTCCTGGGCGGCCACCGGTGCCGCTCAGGCCGCCTCGAACGCGGGCAGCGCCGCCTCCCGTGCCTACAGGGCTGCGATAGCCGCCTCCAAGGACGCGAGCAAGACGCAGGAGGCCAAGGACGCCGCGGTCGCCGCCAAGAACGCCGCGGCCAAGGCCCGTAGTGCCGCCGCGGCTGCCGACAAGGCCGCCATCGCCGGCGATGCGGCCGCGTCCGCCGGCTCGGCCGCCGCCTCCGCCGCACGCAATTCGGCCGCCGCAGCCACGGCCGCCGCCCAGGCCGCCGCCTCCGCAGGTGTCGCCCAGGCGGAGGCAGCCGAGGCCAAGCGCCAGGCCGGCATCGCCACCAGTGCAGCCAACCGTGCCACCAACGCCGCCTCCGCCGCCCAGGCGCTGGCCAGCGCCGCCGCCACCGCGGCCCGCACCGCCCGCGACGCCGCCAATTCCGCCGCCGCCCACGCCGACAAGGCGGCAGCCGCCGCCGACGAGGCCGTGAAGTACGCGGGCCAGGCCATCGACTACGCCAACAAGTCGACCGCGCACGCCGACGAGGCCGTGAAGGCCGCCAACGTCGCCACCAAGGCCGTCGCCGACGCCATCGAGGTGGAGAAGAACGCCCGCGCCGCCGAGGCCCAGACGCTGGAGCAGGACAAGCAGAAGGCGATCGAGGAGGCGCGGTTGCTCACCTCCGTCGAGGCGAGCGATCTGTCCGACGTGCGCGACAAGCGCCTTCTCGCGGAACGCACCGCCCAGGACATCAAGGACCTGATCACCGGAGCTGAACAGGCCCTGTACTCCGGCGACATGGAACTCGCCGCGACCCTGGGGCGCAAGGCCGCGATCGGCCTGATCGAGTCCCGGGGTGCGTGGACCCGGCAGGCCGCCCAGCACGCCCTGGCAGGCTCCGACGACGACGTCTTCGCCTGGATCGACCTCGATCGGGCCCTCGCCCAGGGTCAGGACGACCGCGAGACCACCCTCCATGTGGCGACGATCGCCGCGCCGAAGATCGCCGAGGCCGCCCAGCTCGCCCTGGAGAGTTCCAGCTCCAAGGCCATCGGTGACTTCCTCACCATCGGCATGAAGAAGGCCTCCGACGAGGAGCTGCGCGTCGCGATCGGCAGGATCCTCAAAGACGGCGCGGGCAGGGCCGTCACCAACGCCGCCAACAAGGCACTCGACGAGAACACCACCGAATCCCTCAACTACTTCTTCGACCATGCCTACCCGCTGGCGCAGCAGGAGGACGACAAGGTCCTCGCCAGCCAGCTCCTCTCCACCGGTGGCGCCTTCACCAAGGCCTACGCCGAGGTCGCCCTCGAGGGCCCGGCGTGGATGCTCCGCAACTTCATCCTCGTGGTCCAGTTCCGGACGGCCCAGCTCGACCACGACACCGCCACCCATGTCGCCGCGATCCGCGGTGCCATCGCCGCCGCCGCGAAGATCGCCCAGAAGGCGCAGGAGAACGCCGCGCGGGCGACCCAGGCCGCCTATCTGGCCCGTAACAACGCCGCCAAGGCTCAGGAGTGGGCGGACAAGGCGATCGCCTCCTCCAAGGCGGCCGACAGCTACGCCGACGAGGCGCGCCGGAACGCGGACGCCGCCGACAAGTCGGCCGCGGACGCCCAGGCTTCCGCCAACACGGCGAAGGCGGCCGCCGCGACCGCGCGCGGCGCGGCCCGCTCGGCCAACTACTCGGCCAACAAGGCGATCGACTCTGCGCGCGCCGCCCTCAAGTCCTCTGCCGCCGCACAGAGTTCGGCCAACGCCGCCCGTGCCTCCATGCTCGAGGCACAGGCGGACGCGAAGCAGGCCGCCGCCGCGTACTCCGCTGCCAAGCAGATTGCGGCCGAGAAGCACCGGGCCGAAGTGGCCGCCAGGGCCAAGGCAGCCGCGGAGAAGGCCAAGGCGGACCGCGAGGCCCAGCATGATCCCGCCGCCAACGACCGGAACAACCAGGTCAACCCCAACGGCACTCAGGACCCCGGCGACTCCGACGAGTGGTGGAACGACGCCCAGTTCTACGCGGACGCCGCCAACGTGGTCAGCGTCGGCGCCGGCCTCCTGGCCGCCGGCTGCACTCTCGCAGGATTCGTCTTCCCGCCGGCCTTCGCCGCGGCCGGCTTCTTCGCAGGTGTCTCCACAGGCGCGAGCGCCATCAGCACTGTCTTCACCGGCATCGAGCACGGCTTCACGAGCAGCGAGTTCTGGTGGTCCGCCGCAGGCACCGGCCTGAGCCTGGTCACCTACGGCCAGACCAAGTGGCTGGGTGCGCTGAAGCCCGCGAGCACTGCCGTGAAGCCCGTCGTGGGCAAGATCGCGGACGTTGTCGAGGACGGGGTCTCCTCCATCACCAGGGATCTCTTCGATTTGGTCGCCTGACGAGTGCGTCCCCCTCGTACGGCTCTGACGCGGTAGAACACGGGCCACCCTCCGCTGCCCGGGGGGCACCTCATGTCCGGTGCCCCCCTTCTCCGCTGCCCCCAGGACAACGAAACAAGGAAGAGAGACCTGACAGACATGCACGAGAGACGCCCTCGAAGCGCATCCCGAATACGGGCGCGGTCGACCGTACTTGCCGTCCTCGCCGCGGTGACGCTGGGACTCACCACGGCGGGTCCGGCCACGGCGGGTCCGGCCACGGCACAGCAGACCGCGGACGAGAAGCCGCGGCACTCGGGGACGGTGGACCGGACGAACCAGACCGGCACTCCGGCCCCCCTTACCGCCACCAGCGTCTTCCCCAAGCAGTCCGGGGAACACTGTGCGGCCACGAAGGCAGGGACGAAGGAGCGCCGGGCGGGCGCCGTCGAGGCGTGTGTGAGCACCAGTCCCGTTCCGGCCGCGCGAACCAAGGCACAGTCGCAGAGCCTCGCCGCCACTTCGGCTGACGTCGCAACCTGCTCCCTCACCAGCCCCGGCAACTACTCCTACGAGCGCTTCAGTTACTGCGTGACCGGGGTGAACGTCCTCTACATCCTGCGCGACAGCAAGGGCGCGGAGCTCGGGCGCGGCACCCTGGTGATCTCCACCAGTGCGTCACTGCCTGCGGCAGGTACGGCGTGGAGCGAGCACGTCACCGTGACGATGACCTCTGCGAGCGGCGAAGTCACCGCCCTCGACGCCAAGTTCCGCGCCTCCTGCGGAACCGGCTGCAGGGCGACGACGACCGCGCCCTGGTACGAGAGCGGTCTGGTCCTGGGGAAGACCCTCGCCGGCGACGTCAAGTACTCCTCGGCCCCCGCGGTGGGCTCCGTCGCGGAGTTCCTCACCTCGTACAAGCTGTATGTGACCTCCCCGGGCGCCACGCCCGTCGACCCGAACGCCTCCTGGGACAACCCGCGCAAGATCCGCTGCGACAACGCGGTCGGGGGCACCTCGTCGGCCGGCTGTGTCATCCCTTCGATCATGCCTGTCGTGCCGATGAGCGCGACGGCCTCCGACGCCGGCGGCGCCGTGGCCGCCTACGCGTGGGCACAGAAGAACCTCAACGGCGCCTGGGGGAAGAAGGGCAGCCCGCTGACCCGGTCGACGAGCGGGGTAACCGACCGTACCGCCAGTACATGCGGCGGCTTCTCGCCTGAGCCGGAGCTCGTCGCCAACGACTCCTGCGGTGACTTCCCCTTCGGCGAGGCGAAGGAAGGCGGTGCCGCCGGTACCGCCTGCGTCAAGGTGATCCCCAACCTCGGCAACGGCGAATGGGACACCTATGTCCTGAACGACGCCCGTGTCGTGGACCCCGCCTCACCCTGTGTCCAGGCCCATGTCACGCCCGACGAGAAGCAGTTCGCGGCCGCGCAGCTCGCCGACGGATTCAAGAGCCAACGGGTCATCGACGCCGACCAGTTCGAGCTGACGATCTCGTTGCCGGACACCGGCCCGCACGCCCGCTGCCTGGACACCACGCCGGACGGTTCACTTCCCGACGGCGCCGGGTGGATCCTGAACACCACCGAACCGGTCCCCCACGTCAACAAGACGACCGACCCGCTGGGCAGGGCCGGAGCCAGGCCGACCCGGGCTGAGGCGTGCCTGGACCGGACAGTCCCCGAAGGCACCGACGCACAGGGAGACATCCCGGGCTGGCAGGATGCGGAGATCTTCAGGAACGCGAACTCGCTCACCAACGGGCTGGCCCGGTGCCACCTGATCCCGAAGGTCGCCGGCGGACGGGGTATCCAGATCAATCTCGTCCCCTGCTGGCAGGCGGGGATGAACACGGGCACGCCCAGCATGCGAACCTACGAGGCCATGGCGCAGAAGGTCATCCAGAGCAGCGAGTCCTCCTTCGGACCGGACGACGCGGTCTTCTACCAGGTGACGCCCGTCTACAACGACGACACCAGTACGATCCCGGTGGGAGTCACGATGAGCGCCAATATTGAACGGGCGAACGGGACGACCGAGCAGTTGTTTTCCAACGTCTATGTCACCAACACCCTGAAGAACACCGGGTTGTACAACCTAGGCAACTGATCACAGTCAGTTCGCGCCATCGGGAGCCAGCATGAGTTTCTCCACCCCGCCGCGGCCGCTCGACGTGACCGCGCTCTTCCCTCAACTGGCCCCGCTGGCCCGCACGGCGACCCGGCTGCATCCCCGCCCCGGGTCGCCCACACCGTACGAGAGCTCCGTCGGCGGGCCGCTCCTCTGGCCCGCCGACGAGCCGTGGCCGCACTGCGAAGAGCCACACGACAGCGAAGCGTCGGACGAGATGCATTCTCCGGACGAGATCCGGCTTCTGCGTCGCATCCGAACGGCAGCGGCCGAGCGCCGACTCCGCGACCCCCAGGCCCCGGCGGTCACGCCCGAGGAGCAGGAGATCGAGCAGCGGCTCAGCACGGGCCACCCGTGGTTCGACGGTCCGATTCCCATGATTCCCGTTGCCCAGCTCTACGCCCGTGACGTGCCCCTCCCGGGCAGCCCTCCCGGAGCCGATCTGCTCCAGGTCCTGTGGTGCCCCTGCGACCACGAGGATTTCGCACACCCCCGAACCGCCCTCCGCTGGCGTTCGTCCGCCTCCGTCACCGACGTCCTCGACGCCCCGCCCGAGCCGCCCGTGATCCAGTTCGACTGGTACCTCCCGATGCCCTGCGTGCTGGCACCCGAGCAGGTCACCGAGTACCCCAGCCCCATGGAGCTGAGCAAGGGACTGCAACAGCAGTTGGGCGACGAGAGTCGGTGGGAGGCAGCCGGTTACGCGTGGAACGCAACCGGCGCTGAAACCCCGCAGGAGTTCTACTTCCGCAACCTGTGCCACGCCCCCGGATGGAAGACCGGCGGCTGGACCCGCTGGGGCCTCACCGACCCCATGCCGCGCCCCTGCCCCGAATGCGGCACCGAGACGATCCCGCTTCTCACCGTCGCGAGCAGGGAATGGGACCCCGGCAGCAAGAGCTGGATGCCCGAGGAGGAGCGGACGAACCCGACTCCCCTCCCTCTCGGTATCCGGCCCGCGAACGTCACTCTGCTCACCATCGCCGACGCCTACGACCTGCAACTCCACGTCTGCCCGGTGTCCTCCGACCATCCGCACATCGAACTTGTTCAGTGAGCAGGCCCGATGCCCAGGCGCCGGGAGGGCAGCCTCATACCCTCCTGGCTTCGAGCTCGGCGAGTTCGTCCCCGGTGTGCGGCTCTCAAAAGCCCACCTGTGCCCGGACGCCCCGAACACCTCACTGCTCGCGGGCTTGTGCCCGACGCGGTCACACGCTCTCGCACGCCCGGCCCACCTCCGAACGGTCATATGCAGGCTGGATGCCCTCTAGCCGGAACGCGGCGCGCCATTGAACAACGCGTTCGAGGGAACGGCTGCGCTGGCCGTGCGGCCGCTGGACGCCGCAGAGTCTCACGCCCTGCTCGCCGCCAGAGGTGTTCCCGCCGAGCAGTGGGGCGCCTTCGTCGCCTTCGCGGGAGGCAGCCCGCTCTCTTTCGCTGGCCGTCTCCCTGCCCCCGTCCCCGCCCGGCGCACTGCGGGAGCCGGCCGGCGACGTGCTGACGACCCTGCTCGAGCGGCTGGTGGGTGACCTGCCCAGCGCCGTCCACCGGCACGCCCTCGAGGTCGTGGCGCGGGCCTACGTCACCCGCGAGTCTCTGCTGCGGTCAGTGCTGGGCGACGCGGACACCGGCATGGTGTTCTCCTGGCTGCGCCAGCTGCCCTACATCGAGGCCAGCCCCGAGGGGCTGCACCCGCACGACGCGGTGCGAGCGACCTTCGAGGCCGACCTGCGCTGGCGGGCCCCCGAGGGTCAGGGTGTGGGTGTGGCGGTGAGCAGGCTGTTGGTGACGTCCTCGATGGCCTGGTTCAGCTCGTCCTCGGGATGTTGCCGCAGACCTTGTAGCCCTCGGTGGCGTCGATGCCGCCGCCTGTGCTGAGGAGTTCGTCTTCGATCCAGGTCCGGCACTCGGGCGTGACGCCCGTGGTAGCGGTGGCGACAGCAGTGGGCAGGGCGCTGTTGACGGCGTCGCTGACCAGATCGGCCATGAGCTCGCCCGCGTACTTCTCCAATGTCTTGGTGGCGATGCCGTCGCACTGGGACGGGTGGGTGCCGGGTGCGGTGCTCGCGACGGCGTCGATGGCGTCCTGGAGTTGCTTGCGCATGGCCGTCTTGCAGGCGGCCGGGTGGGCCCTGGCGTCGTCTCCGTCGCTGCATGCGGTGAAAGTGGCGGTGAGGGCGAGGAGGGCGGCGCAGGCGGCTGTGCGGGTCTTCATGGTTTCCCCGGGGCTTGGATGCTGAGGGGGCATCATGCGATGCGTGGAGTCGCTGTGGGGGCGCTGTGGCCGTGTTGTGACGCTTGGGGTTCCGCCGCCCGGTGCTGAGCATCCCTGCGGGCCCGTGTTCCCCGGCACCAGGTCGTCATTGGTAGCTGCTGCGCTCGTCTCTGTTGGTGGCCACATCCACCCACAGATACGCCGAGGCCCGGCCGCGCATGGTGCAGGCCGGGCCAGGGGCGGGCTCGTCAGACCTTGCAGAAGCCGAGGCCCTTCAAGGCCTCGTTGATCTGCTTGCCCTG
The DNA here is from genome assembly GCF_040606575.1 of Streptomyces sp. NPDC005402. Lineage (NCBI taxonomy): Bacteria > Bacillati > Actinomycetota > Actinomycetes > Kitasatosporales > Streptomycetaceae > Streptomyces > Streptomyces sp. NPDC005402. The sequence goes on along the minus strand of NZ_JBEXFB010000023.1, from coordinate 60,085 downwards.
CGCCTCGGTGGTCGTGACGTCCTTGTAGGTGAAGCGCTGCGAGGCGGTCCAGTCGACTTTGCTGCCGCCGCCGTTGAGGGCGCTGCACTGGTTGCGTGCGGCGTCGATGGCCTTGTCCTCGTACTTCACGATGTCCGGGTTGGCTGCGGCAAGGGCCCGGAGCAGCTCGGCGCGCTTGGCGCCGTTGGGTTCGGCCGGGATGCCAGCGGCCTTCTCGGCTGCGCTGACGTCGACGCTGGGCTGACTGCTGCTCTTGGTGGCCTCGGCCTTGGGCTTGCTGTCGTCGTCGCTGCTGTTGCAGCCGACGAGGGTGACGGCGAGTGCGGCCGTGATGGCGGCGATGGTGATGCGGGTGCGCATGTTCCCCCCATGGAACGTTGGTGCTGAGGGAACATCATGCACCAAGCCAGACACGACGAAGCCCCGCCGGAGTGAGGCCGGGCCGACAAAGCCGGTGCCCGGGAACTGGGTACCGGTAGGCGCCGGGCGACACCCGGCACCGCGCCCTCCAGCGGCACGGCAAGCGGTCGTCCATGAGGGGGACGGTCATGCCGTGCTTGGGGTGGTAGCGCACGGACCAGGCCAAGTCGGTGCGCAGGGGGTCGGTGGTGAAGGCCAGCCAGCCGCCGTTGCGGTCGCGGTCGCAGCGGCCCCACATGCCGTCGGCGACGCCGCGGCCGATCGCCTCGATGGTGTCGGGCCCTCCTCGATCGGGATGTGCGAGTCGTCCACGAACGGCAGGTCGGGGATGGGGTGGTCTGTCCGCGGGCCATTGGCAAGCGGACGATGGTCGATGCCGAGACGCCCGATGCAGCCGGACCCGTTCAGCTCCAAGAACTCACTGACCCACCCCACCGCCCAGTCACTTGAGCAAGCGTCGGCATGGCCGTCGGCCTCCCGGCTCCAATCGTGGCCCTGCGTGTCCTGGTGGCCCTCGCCCCCGCTTCCTGGCTAGCTGGACCGACCTCCTCCAGCACGACCAACCAGAAGACCATCCCACCCGGCCAACCAACGTGACAGCGCCCGCCGAACGCCTCCCGCGACCTTCGCCATTCGAGCCGCGCACGCGGAGATGACCGTCCCTGCCCCGGTCCACCCGTACTATCTCGGGCTCGCTCCGCACCTGCGGAGATGTACCGCCGCTGCACTCGCGGTGGACCGACTTCCTGCCGCCCAGTCCGCACACGCGGAGATGAACCGGTGCTCTGACTTCCACAGGCCACACCGAGCTCTCCAACCCAGCATTCAAGATCAAATCTTCCACGCGACCACATCAGAATGTCCTGCGGCTTCACATAATGTGTCACGATCGCCTTCACGCAATGTCACACCACGGCCCAACACACCAGCTCACAGGGCTTTCTGCGTGACATTCAGATGAGAGAGATCCCGCACGTTCAGCGCGAGACAACACCCAGCACACTGCGCAGCACCAACACCCTGCTCAGTCCACATATCCACCAGGCAACATGATGTCTCAGACCGACACCACCAGCGGCTCCGACGGAGCCAAGTGGACCTACGACCACAACCCGAAGACGGGCACGATGGACTGTGGCGGGTTGCCCGGCCAGCGCTGTTCGGCCACCGATCCTGAAGGCCACAAGACGTCCTTCACCTACGACTCCAAGGGCAACCTGTCCAAGGTCGACCGGCCCTCCGCGCAAGAAGACCTCACCTACACGTACGACGACCTCGGCCGCACCGACACCGTCACCGACGGCCGCGGAACAAAGACGGTCTACACCTACGACAAGCGCGACCGGCTGAAGACCCGGACCAGCGACGGCAAGACCGCCACCTTCACCTACGACGGCGACGGCAACATCAAGACCCGCACACACCGGCCGGAAGCAGCAGTTACACCTACGACGAGCAGAACCGCGAACGCACCCGCACCCTGCCCGCCGGCGGTACCAGCTCGGTCACCTATGACGCCGCGGGCAACGTGAAGACCGCCACCGATGCGGGCGGCACTCTCACCTACGACTACAACGACGCCAACCAGCTCAGCACCCTCACTCAGCCCGGCGGCGCCAAGACCACCTACGACTACGACAAGAACGGCGACCGCACCACCACGACCTACCCCGGCGGAACGGTCCAGAAGACGGACTACGACAAGTCCAGCCGCGCCCAGAAGATCGAGGTCAAGAACGGCTCGACCGTCCTGTCGACGATCACCTACGACTACAACAAGTCCGGCAAGGACACCGACAAGATCTACAAGCGGACGAGCGACGGCGCCGCCCTCGCCTACACCTACGACTCCAAGGGTCGCCTGACCAAGGCTGTCGAGACCAAGGATGGCTCGACCACTGCCGGGTGGGCCTATTGCTACGACAAGGCCGGCAACATCACCGGCCGCTCCACCGGCACCAACCTGCCCGCCTGCGACAACGCCCAGTCCGTTCGCGAATACAACAACGCCGACGAACTGACCTCCCTTGGCGGTAACACGAGCTTCTCCTACGACGGCGACGGCAACGAGACCTCCGCCGCCTCTCCCACGGGCACCCGCACGAGCGGCCAGTGGACACCCTTCACTCAGCTGTCCGACCTGACAGCGTCCGGCACCGCGTCGAACTACACCTACGCCGGCATCGACAACAACGACCGCCTCACCCGGGGCAGTTCGACCTTCACCAACGCCGCGACCGGCGTGACGCGGGAGGACACCACCGGTTTCGTCCGTGAACCCTCGGGCACGTTGACAGCCATGAGGCGGCAAGCGCACCGCCACCTACAGCTACGGCCCCTACGGCGAAGCACGCACCACCAACGGCACCAACCAGCCCTACCGTTACACCGGCACCTACCTCGACCCGTCCGGCCTCTACAAGATGGGCGCCCGCTACTACGACCCCCAGCTCGGCCGCTTCACCCAGCCCGACCCCTCCGGCAAGGAAAGCAACCCCTACGCCTACGCCGCCGGAGACCCCGTCAACCGCACCGACCCCAGCGGACTGCTCTCCCTGGGCGAAGGACTCGGCCTGGCAGGGACCGTAGTCGGTCTTGTCGCCCTGGCCCCCGTATCGGCGTCCGTGGCAATCGGAGCGTCCGCAGTGGGCACCGGCTTGAGCGTTGCGGGTTCCATCGCATCGGGTAATTCTGCTGGGGAAACCGCAGCGGTTGGAATCCTGGGACTGGGTACGGGTGGCGTCGGAGCCGCGACAAAGCTTGCCGGCATGGGGGGGCAAAACAGGCCTGGGGGTCGACCTCGGATACACCGCATTGGGTTACTTCGGCGGTGCAGGAATAACGGGCGGATGGCTCTGAAAGGTGAAATCAAGTGGACCTAGCGGTCGTGGGTATCGGATTCGAGGACAACACAGCAGCCACCGTGATTCTCGTATTGATCGTACTGGTGGTGGCATTCGCCCTCCTCTATTGGCGCCTCAAGCGTGAAAAGAAGTAACGAGACACTCTGACTGGACCCCTTTCATCCTGTCCCGGCCGGGTTGAAATGGGCTGGTCAAGTGTGGTGACGTGACGAAACCTCTCGTCGTTGGTGTGTTGATTTCATGCAACACACCATCGACCGAGGCTTCGTTGGTTCCGTATCCTTCCATGCGCGACCGCATACCAGAGCATCCAAATGCTGCTGACCCTGGGACAGGAGAACCTGGTCGGCACCATTCCCCGGCCCACCGTCAACGACCTCAACACCGTTCATATCCGCGCCGCCGACCAGTAGGTCTACATGCACCCTCGGAGCACGAGGCTGGAGACGTTCGCGAGGGAGACAGCGAGACGATGGCGCACAGAACCGCACGGACCGCTGAGCCCCATCCGAGCCCAGAGCCCACCACGCGGGTGATCACGCACGGTGCGTCTGGCACGTGATCGCACCCGGCCCTCCCTCGGTCTCCAACGCCACGCCTTTGTGAAGGTTGTGCAGGCTGATGATCTCGCCGCAGACGATGTAGGTGTTCAACGCGCAGAGGTGTGTTCGAGGACGAGCTGATCGAGGCGGCGTGGCCGATCCTGCGCGCGGCATGCTCCGCGCGGGCACGCTCGCCCGGATCGCGCTGAAGTGGTGCACGGAGCGCGGTCTGCTCTTCTGGATCGACCCCGACAACTACGCCCTGCTGCGCTCCGACCCGGAGGCCCGTGGCGAGATCCTCGTCGGCGTGGTGTTGCGGGCGCTGACCTCGTTCCGGCTCAAGGACCTGGTCGAGGGCGGATGGAACCCCAACTACATGAAGGGGCGGGGAGCCACAGTGCCTGACCACGTGCTTCGTGGGCCAGTGCATCTGGGAGTTCCGCCGGGTGTACACGATGTGGGCGAAGAACCGCCAGGAGTACGGACGTGCACACGCTGTACGACGTTCGGAGGATGCCGCACTCGCGAACCCAACGCTCTTCGGCCCGCTCCTGGAGGCCGGCTACCTCTCCGAGCCCGAGGCCGCCGTCCTCAGCACCAACTTCGAGGACATACCGCCCGAGCAGCCTGACCTCACCCAGGCCGTCATCGGCATGGTCATCGAGGGGTTCGTGGACACCGACATCTCGGACCGGCTGCGCCTGAACCCACGCGGCGGTCCGGATGCGCAAGACCCGCTTCAGCACAGCGCTGTACGACACGGCCCGCGAGGGACGCATCTGGATCCCCGAGCGGCTCCACACCCACCACCGACACCAGCAGCGAGGTGTCGCGTGGCCGTCCAGCAGCTGACGTTGCTGATGCTCTTGCTGGGCATGTGCATCCTCATGACGCTGTGCGTCGCGCTGTGCTGCCGATCCTCGTGCCGATGGTGACGTGACCGGCCCTCATATGCGCGAGCGCGGACGGGCTGCACAGCCGAACTGTGCGGCCGGTCGCTCTCCGGTAGGACGGCCTCGCGTCCCGCGCGCAGGACGTCCTCGCCCTCAGGACACGCGGGTCACCGCACCGGAGGTGAACCACTGCACCAGTGTCGCCGCAGCATGGACGCCAGCACGAGCGACTTCCAGGGTTTCCGGCACGGTGCCGACCGGTCCGCCGTGCCGGGAGGTCTGCCTCTCCCACAGCGCTGCGCATCATCGCCTCGGCCGGGGCAGTCGATCCCGTCCCCAGCGTGGTGGTGAACTTGGGTGCCGCATCGCGGATCACGCCCGGCATGGTGCCGAGCGTCGCCTTGCAGCACAACTCCAAGTAGCCGCCGTTCCCTACACCACAAGCCACCCTCCAAGCGTCAACGCGGTCAGCGGTCGCCCGACCTCGTTTGCAGCAGGGCGGCTCCGAGTGGGGTCAGGGTGTGCAGAACCGTGTTGGCGTGGCGGTGGCTGGTGATCAGGCCGGCGTCGCGCAGTACGGCGGTGTGATGGCTGGCCGTCGTGGGGGTCACGCCGGCCCGGCGGGCGGCCTCGGTGGTGGTGGAGCCGGTCGCGCTGGCTCTCAGGATGGCGGCGCGGGTGGGGCCGAGCAGCACGTTCAGCGGTGGGGAGTCCGCGTGCGGGGTCGTCGTCGGCAGGTGATGGAGGGGGTAGAGGAGAACGGACGGGAGCCCGGGGTCGGCCAGAGCGATAGGCGCCTGCCAGCAGAAGTAGGAAGGAATCAGGAGCAGCCCCCGCCCGTCGAGGTGGACGTCGCGGTGATCCGGGTACGGATCGATTTCCAGGACCGGTGGCCGCCACTGAATCGTGGGGCCCAGTCCGGCGAGCAGGCCTTCGGTCCCCTCGTGGAAAAGGGTGTGGGCGTGCCGGGCCCGTTCGGCGTGCAGACGTTCCTGGATGCACTCCTCGTGCGGGGCGATCGCGGCACGGTGGTAGGCGCGCAGGGTGCCTACGAGTTGCTCGCGCAGGTCCGGCTCGGTGAGCCGGCGTGTCCAGGCCGGGGCTCCGACGGCTCGGTTGAGCGCGTCGACCTCGCGCGCGACCCGCTCGCGCGGCGTCGCCAGAATTGCCTCCAGCCCGGCGTCCAGTCCTTGGGTGCCCTCCGGTGGTGTCAGGAAGTCGGGGAAGTAGCTAGCGCGAGGGAAGAGCGGCAACAGGAAGGTCTTCACCGTCCGTTCGAGCCCGGCCAGGCGCAACGCGTCACGTGCGGTGCGGAACCAGGGCGCGTAGGCCCAGCGGCCTTCGCGGGTCTGGAGCCGGTGCAGACTGACCGCGATCTCCCAGAGCGCGTGCGGTTCGGTCGCCACTCTGACCCTGGTGAGGTCCTCGGACGTGAAGTGAAAGCGGAGCATCCGTTTCCCCGTGGGGTACTGGTGCCGACCTGCGAAGTGTCAGTGGACTCGCATGAGCATGACAGCGACGCGTCGGGCCGGGAAGCATGAATTCCCGCCAGCCGTAGGCCCGTTGGCGCAGTCCACCAGAAAGGCATGAAATGTTCTCGTACGAGCAGGAGCACGACCGAAAGTCCAGCCGCGCCCGCCGTCGGGGCCGCCGGGGTCTCGTCGCCGCGGCGCTCACCCTCGCCACGGCCGCCCTGGGCCTGATCGCACCGAGTTCCGCGAGTGCCACGGCGCAGGCGTGGGAGTGCAACAGCGGCAGCGTGTGCGTCTACAGCGGCAACAACGGCACGGGCAGCCGATGTTCATGGAGCAACGCGGACCCGGACTGGTACAGCGGTGAAGTCCAGTGTTCATGGGCCGACAACCAGGTAGTCAGGTCGATCTACAACCGCGGCACGTCCTCCTCGTACAACTGGGTCGTCCTCTACACCGGCGCCAACTACACCGGCGACCACTACTGCTGGGCGCAGAACGGTGGCTTCGGCTCAGAGTTCAACACCAAGATCCGCTCCCACCGCTGGCGCGCTTCCTGCTCATGACCGGATGACAGGTCGGCGGGCCCCGGAGTGCCGGGACCCGCCGATACGTGGGGCTCGCCTCGTGGCGGGAACCATCGGCGAACAGCCCGCCCTGTCCTACGCACACGTCGCCCGCACCGGCCTCCTGCCCGAGCAGTTCCTCGCCCCACTCGCCGACCGCGTCCGCATGAACGACAACGGCACCCTGAACGTCGACGCCTTCACACCGCACTGAATTCCGACAGCAGTCGTTCACGAGTTTCAGCAGCGCCCCACTGACGGCCTGTTCGATTTCGTCAACCTCGGGCTTCTGGTGTCACTGCGCGGCGGCCCCTCCGACGCGCAACCGGCTGAGCGCGCCCCGATCCCCGCTCGCGTCTGCGGCGTCCAGCCTGCCCTCCCTCCCTCATCCTCAACTCAGCTAGGGCATGGGCGAAAGCGGTCGCGAAGGGGATGTCAGACCCCAGCACGCCTACTCAGCAGTTGGGCAGCGGGTTCGTCTCGCTGGAGATCGTTGTGTCCTTCATCCAGCCCCACTGCGCGTTGTCCGAGAGCCGAACCCGTCGCCCCGATGAAGGACACCCTGCCGCCTGAGAACACCGCGCCGCCAAAAGACTGCCGGGTGCCGGAAGGGATCCACACGCATCGCCATCGCCAACACCGGTGGCCGGCAGTCCTGGAGAACGGTGCCGGCGAGGCGGACCCCTTCGGGCGGGACCGCCTACGGTGTCGCGGCGGGAAGCCGCGTCGGCACCACCGGGAGCATCATGCCGTCACCGAGCGGCGCCGTGTGCGGTACGAGGGCGCCCTCCCTGGCGATCTGGAGCAGGTTCGGCAGTGTGTAGGGTTCGGCCCCCTCGAGGTCGACCTGGTAGCCGAGGTCGCCGAGGCTCGCCGCGGTCATCCGGCTCAGCGGGTTCCCGGCTCCGGAGATGAACGGCGACATGAGTTCGGTGACGAAGACCGCCTCACGCCAGTGGCTGTCCTGGGTACCGGGCCCGCCGAAGTTGGCAACCGGTACCGGCACCGGGTCCTCCTCACCGAGGAGCGCGGCGAACTCGGCCATCGCGCCGGCACCGACGAAGGTGGGGTTCTGGGTGCCGGCGCCCTTGAGGAGGTCGAAGGCCGTCCACAGGGTGCCGACACCCAGGACGTGGCCCATCTCGTGCGTGATCACGTCGACGAGCGTGCCGTCCGTTTCCATCCGGGCGAGATCGGCGGAGTCGAACCGCATCACGCCCTTCGCCGGCAGGAACGCACCGAACTGCGCGGATTCGTCGCGGAAGTCCGTGGGACCGGCCATCCCCAGTACTCGGCCGGGACCGTCGATGGTGACCCCTTCGGCTTCGATGAGCAGGTCGTCGATGACGTCGCCGTTGACGAGCGCGGTGTCCAGGTCCCCGACGATGATCCTCGCCCAGCGGTCGGCCGCCGCGGCGAACGCGTCCTGCTGAGTGGCCGTCAGTCCGCCGAGGAAGCGGATCTCGATGGTGAACGGTGACGTCGTGCGGGCCAGCTCCCTGGCCCGCTCGAAACTGGCGACCGCCCGATACGTCTGGAAGGTGTTGGTGGCGACCTTGCTCATCACGGTTCTCCTCCATGTCGGTCCGGACGAAGAGTCACCCCTCTTCCCACACTAGGCCGACAGGGTGAGGGGATGCGCGTGGACAGCCCGTGCCGACCTCGAGTGATCGAGTTGCCCGCCCTCGAGGGACATCGGACAATTGACAGTGCCGCCGCCTTCCGTCGCGGGTCCTTCCACTCCTCCTGGTCGGGAACTCCCCTGCGAAGGAGTAAGGCAATGACAGACAGGCAACAAGTCCCCACCACTGACGAGTTGGGTCTCGCGGACATGCTCGGCGGGCTACGACGGGAACTGGAAGACGCACAACGGCGAGCCGCGGGGGAAAAGCTGCGATTCGGCATCGCCGATGTCGAGGTGGAGGCCACGGTCCAGATCACCCGGAACGCCACGGGCCGGGCGGGCATCCAGTTCTGGGTGGTCCAGGCCGGTGGCGACTACGCGCACGGCAACGCCACCACGCACCGGATCAAGCTGAACCTCACGCTGCCGGGCACCACGCTCGTCTCCGATGAGGGAGCCGTCGCCGAATGACCGGGCTCGACGCCGAGCGGCTGGTCTCGCTCACCGCGAACGGCAGACGAGGCTCGGGGTATCTGCTGACACCGGAGCTCATCCTCACCGCAGGTCACTGCGTCGGGCCGAAGGGCTCCGCGGTCACTGCCCGCGCCTACGCGCGCCACGAGGGAAGTTACGACCTCTCGGAGGAGCGGTACACCTTCCGGGTGGCGGTCCGGGGAGACGAGGAGCCTGACTACGCGCTGCTGGAATCCAGCGCCGACAATCCGTTCCGGACGGCGCGGGACGGCCCGTCGGGTGAGGTGCGCCTGGGCCGGCTCATCGGCGAGGGCGCCGTCGCCGCCCAGGCGCTGGGCTTTCCGAAGTCAGGGGTGCAGCAGGCCGGGACGAGACAGTTGATGAACCCGGAGGACGTGCGGGGGCGCGTCCTTCCGCTCACCGGGTCGAGGCGCGAGGTGCGTCGTCTGAACCTGCAGATCAGGACAGGCTCGTCGCCGCTCGCCCGGGGCGCGTCGCTCTGGAGCGGCATGTCGGGTGCGGCCCTGTTCAGCGGGGATCACCTCATCGGCGTGATCACGGAGGACCGCGCCACGATCGAGGGACGGCTGATCGCGCTGCCCGTCAGCGCGGTCTTCGGCGACGACGGGCCGGCCGAGGCGAACGCCTGCCTGCTGGCGGCCCGCGGCAGGACGGCACCCGAGGAACGCGTCACGCTGGACCCCGTCTGGGCGGGTGGCGAAATCCTGAAGCCCGCGTACAGCCCCCTGCCGCCACGCGATCAGTGGTCCGAGGCGGACCTGCTCGAATCCCGCCACGGTGTCGTGCCCTTCCGTGGGCGCGCGCAGGAGCTCCGAGCGCTGGTCGACTGGTGTGAGCACGAGGACGACCGGGGCGGCGGACAACGCATACGTCTGCTCACGGGCGGCAGCACGGTCGGCAAGACCCGTCTCGCCCGTGAGCTGTGCCGCACGATGGCCGGGAGGGGGTGGGTCGCCGGTGTCGTCGACCCGCTGCACGTGGACTTCTCCGGTGTCTGCGCCCTGCCCGAGGGCCGGCTGCTCGTCATCGACGACGCCGACGCCCACGCCGGACAGCTGCACGTCCTGCTCGCCGAGGCCACCGAGCGCGGAGGCCACCATCCGCTGCGCGTCCTGGCGGTCGCCCACCGCGGCGGTCCATGGTGGGACGCGGTCAAGCGGCGCTACGAGGCACTGGTCGACGCAGAGGATCCTGCCCCGCTTCCGCCGCTCCCGGAAGCCGACCGTGAGGACGTCTACCGGGCGGCCTACGCCGCGTTCCGAGGCTGGTACGAGGAGAGCGAGAGCAAGGCCGACGCCGCTGTGCGAGCGGGTGCCGTGCCGGAGGGTGAGACCTCGACGGACGTCGCCGCGCCCGCCGGAATGGGCGTCCCGGGCCTCGAGGAGCCCGACTTCGGTAGCTATCTGCTCATCCTCATCCAGGCGCTGGTGGACGCCCGCACCCTGCTGCACAAGACGCACTCGGCCACCGCGGGACCGCCCACACGCTCACGCGCCAACGCCTTGCTTGACTACGCCCTCGACGTGGAACGCCAGCGGTGGCAGGCGTCCGCCGAGCGTCAGAGGTTGCCGCACGACCCGGTCCTGCTCGAACGGATCGTGGCCGTCGCCAGTCTGGCGGTGGCCGACGGCGAGACGGACGGGGAGCGAGAGACCGAGGCGGCGCGCCGGCTGCGGCTCGTGCCCGACCTCGCTGACGAACCGGAGTGGCTCACGCGTGCCTTCGCCCGCTGGCAGCACGCGGAACTTGCCGGAGAGGGCTACCTGCGGTCGCTTCAGCCGCTGAGGCTCGCCGAGCGGCTCGGCGCGAAGGTCATCGCCGCGTTTCCCGACATCGCCCCGCGACTGCTCGACGTCGGCGGTGACGGCCCGGGGATCCCCCAGGCCGCGACGGACCAGGCGCGCCAGATACTGAATGTGCTGCACGTCCTTCAGCTCACCGCCGGTTCCGACGGCTGCCGGGCCGACGGGACGGGTGTGCCATCGGCCCAGCAGCGGGCCCGCGAGGCGCTGGACGCCGCGCTGCGCAGTCACGCCCGCCCCCTCGTCAGGCTGGTCAAACAAGTCGCGGCCACCGATCAGGACCAGTTCGCGAGTGCCATCGGCACCTCGCTGGCCTGCGCGCTGAACTCCACGCTGCGCAAGGACTCGGCGCAGGAAGTCGCCGCCCAGGTCCTCGGGGAACTCGACCTCGCCTGCCCGGACGTCCTGTTGGAGCTGGCGACGGCCGTCGCGGAACACGCGGTGCAGCACTACCGGCAGGGCGGCGGAACGCCCGCCCAGGACAACCGGGGAGAGCTGGCCCGGGCCCTTCAGCGCTGGTCGCTGTACCTGGCCAGTTCGGGGCTCCGCATCCAGGCGCACGAGGTCGCCGGGCAGGCGGTGGACATGTACCACGCGCTGCACCAGCTCAGTCCGTCCGAGGAGCACGAGTTCGCCCTGGCGGAGGCCCTCAAGGACCTGGCCGACCGGCTCGTCGACGTGGGGCGGTTCGAGGACGCGGACCTCTGTGCCCGGGACTCCATACGGCGTCTGGAACCGCTGTTCCAGCGCAACCCCAGCCGCAGGAACGCCTTCGGTCTGGTGAAGTCCCTGTGCACGCTGGCCACGGCCACCCACCGCATCGGCCGCCAGCGCGAGGCCCTGCAGGCGGCGACCGAGGCGTGCGAGCTGATCGAGCGGTTGCCGCAGGCCCAGGAGAGCGACGAGCACGGGCCGGACGAGATCCAGGGCGTGCGGGCGTTCGCGCTGCGCGGTCTGGCGTGGCAGCTCGGTGCGAGCGGACGCGTCGACGATGCGGTGGCCAGGGCCTCGCAGAGCGTCGAGATCTACGAGGAGCTGCGCGAGAGGTGTCCGGGCCTGTGGAAACGGGACATCGCCGAGGCCCTGTCCATCCTGGGCGTCCAGCATGCCGCCCGGCAGGAGTGGGACGAGAGCGTCCACCGGCACACCGAAGCCCTGAACCGTCATTACGACGCCCTGGAGCGGGAGTACCGCGAGGCCGTACGGCCGCAGCACGCTCTGGCGCTGGGCCGGCTGGCGGAGGCGCACCTGGGCAGGGCGCGCGCCCGTCCGGCGGGGAGCCGGCAGGACCTGCTCAAGGCGCTGGAACACGTCGAGCAGGCCCTGGAACAGTACGAGGGGATGCGCAAGGAGGACCGGTGGGCCAATCGCGTCCACGAGGCCTGGACGAGCTGTCTGGAGGCGGAGGTTCTGCTCGCGCTGGACGCGACAGGCCGGCCGCAGCGCGCCGCGCCCGCGATCCGGCAGACCTGCGGACGGGCCGAGGCCGCGGCCCGCCGGGCACTGACGCTGTACGACGAGTTGGACGTACGTGCCTGGCGGCTCAGGTTCAACAGGGCCCGGGCGCAGGCGGTGCTGGCCCAGTCGTACGGAGGCCGGGGCCGCCCCCGGGCCAAGGTGCTGCGCGCGCACGAGCAGGCGCGTAACGCGTTCGCCCGGCTCGACGCGGAGGAACCGGGGCGTGCCGAGGCGGAGTTGCACGCGATCGAGGACACGATCGAGAGCCTGCGGAAAGCCGGTCCGCCCGTCCAGGCGCGTGCGCAGACGGCCGTGAACCCGTCGGGCAAGCGACGCAAGCGGCACCAGCCGAAGCCCCGCCTCCGCGGCCGTCAAGGCCGTCAGGGTGCGGCCGGGCGCAGAAGACACCGGTGACACGGCACCGGTCCGGGTCCCTGAGGTGCGGCCGAGCGGCAGCTCTCATAGCATGGTATTGGGAGTGTTTTGAGGGTATTTGCGCGCCGGTACCGCAGGCGGATTCGGCGCGCACGCCGTCGGCGGCCCTCACCGAACCCGACCCATCGGCCAGGGCGAGCGCTTGACTCAGGCTTCGACTTGCACGCTTCCTCGCTCCTTCGCGCATGGCCGTTGTCCACGAGGTGGTGCGCCGGATTCGTGCAGGACAGGAGCATCGTGATGAGCGAGAGACGACGCGCCGCGCGGCGCCCGACGGCGGGAGACCGTACGTCCCTGCCCTGGCGGGTCGTCACCGGCTGCGCCCGGTACGTCGACCGGCACGCCGAGTGGGACAGGCTGCCCGTCCCGCCGGGTCTGCTGACGCTTCTCGGGCTGCGCGTCAGGCTCCGGCAGGAGAACCTCCACGACACCGGCCGGCTGCCCTCGGCCGAACTCCCCGAGCCGGCGCCCCCGTCCGAGAGCCACAAGGTCAACCGGCCCGCCGACGGCAGCCACTACGACCTCGGCGAGCCCCGGACGGGCATGGCGGGCACCCGCTTCGGCCGCAACATCCCGCGCGAGCGGCTCTACGACGGAGACGTCGAGAAGGTCGACCTCATGGTCGGGCCGTACGCGGAACCACTGCCGGCCGGATTCGCCTTCAGCGACACCGCGTTCCGCATCTTCGTGCCGATGGCCTCGCGCCGGCTGAACAGCGATCGCTTCTGCACCGAGTACTGCACGCCCGAGGTGTACTCCACAGCGGGTATGGCCTGGATCGACGACAACAGCATGATCACGGTGCTGCCGCGCACCACCCGGAACTGCGTACGGCGCTCGCTGGCCTGACCAACGCGTTCGTGCCGTGGCACACCGCCGGAAGGACGGTGAACTGACATGACTGCAACGGACAGGATTTGCGACGAGCGGCAACGCCAGGTGGCGGCGGCCGCCGCGCGGTACGGAGCGACCGGCGACGAACGGCGCGCGGTCGAGCGGCAGCAGAACGCCGGGGTCGCCTTCCCGGACTCCGACGAGGCACTCGCGGCCCGCGCGGCGCGTCTGCTCGAACGGCACGCGGTGCCGCCCGCCATGGTGGTGGAGGCAGTCCGCGCGGAGCCGCTGGCCGCGACCGCGGCGTACGAACGCATCCTCGGGGTCTCCAAGGACCTCCAGGCCTGGAGTTTCCTGCCGCGCGGCAGCCGGGCCGCACGTACCGTCGCCCGCATCTCGATCCGGGAGAACGGCCGTGAACTCCCGCTCGGCACCGGCTTCCTCGTCTCGCCGAGCCTGCTGATGACCAACCATCATGTCCTCACCGACGCGGACGCCTCCCGGCAGTGCTTCGTGGAGTTCGACGCCCAGGTCACCGTCGACAACACACCGCAGACGCCGACCCGGCTGGAGCTCGACCCCGACGCCTTCTTCGCGGCGGACGAACGCCTGGACTTCGCACTGGTCTTCGTCGCCCCCGGCCCGGACGGGCGGCCCCCCGGCGAGACCTTCGGCTGGAACCGGCTCAGCATCCAGACGGGGAAGCTGGTGATCGGCGAGCCCGTCAACGTCATCGGCCACCCGATGGGCCGCCTGAAGGAGATCGCCGTACGGGACAACATGCTGCAGACACGCCTCGACGACTTCCTCCACTACCAGACGGACACCGAGCCCGGAAACTCCGGCTCCCCGGTCTTCAACGACCAATGGGAGGTCGTCGCGCTCCATCACAGCGGGGTACCCAGGACGGACGACCAGGGCCGCGTCCTGCGCCAGGACGGGCAGGTCTGGCGCCCCGGAGACGGCGACGACGCCATCGACTGGGTGGCCAACGAGGGCGTGCGCATCAGCTCGATCCTGAAGCACCTCGCGGCGCTCCCCCGCACCTCCCCGCAGCCGTCACCGCTGGACGACCTCGGCCCCGAGGCGGGCCAGCCCCAGACGGGAGTTGCCGCCGCGCCCGCCCCGGCACCCGTTGCCGTCGCCGCGCCACCACCGGCTCCCGAGCGGGCCGCCGCGCACGCGGGCCTGCGCGCCCGGGACGGCGCGTTCGGCGGCGCCCGGCACCTGGTCTTCCTGCACGGTCGTTCCCAGGAGGGCAAGGACCCCGAGAAACTGCGCCGCGACTGGGCGGCCGGGCTCAACCAGGGGCTCGTGCGGGCCGGGCTTGCTCCCGTCGACCCGGCGGACGTCTGGTTCCCCTACTACGGCGACCGGCTGGCGCAGGCCCTCACCGCGCACGAGGCCGTCCCCCACGCGGTCGAGGCGCCGACCACCTCCGCGGCGGAGGTGGTCGCGCCCTCCGCTGCGTCCGCCCGCGCGGTGTACGAGGAGATCATCGGCGAGGCGGCCCTGAAGTGGAACATGCCGCAGGAGCGGCAGCTGGCCACCGAGGGCCTCGGCCTGGGCGACCTCGTCGGTGCCCTGCAGAAGAGGCTGAGCTGGCTGGCCGCCCGGAGCGACCTCGATGCCTGGGCCATCGCCCTGATCTTCCGCGACGTGGCCGCGTACCTCGACGACGCCCGGCCCGTCCGCGAGGAGCTCCTGGACTGTGTGCTCGAGGCGGTGCCGGACTCGGGCGAGGTGGTCCTCGTCAGTCACAGCCTGGGCACGGTCGTCGCGCTGGACCTCACCACCCGGCTGTCCCCCGGCGTCAGCGTCGTCCATCTGACCACGGCCGGCAGTCCCCTCGGCCTGGACAGTGTGTACAGCAGGCTCCTCGTGGGCGGGCCGAAGCGTCCCGACATGGTCGCGGACTGGTCCAACGTGTGGTGCCCCAACGACGCGGTCGCCATCGGCTGCCCACTGGCCGACGACTGGGCGGACGGCCTGGCCGACCTCGCCGTCATCAACGCCCGCGACCGGGCCCACAGCATCGTGGAGTACCTCTCCCACACTGAGGTCGCGCGGTCGATCGGCAGCCGCCTCGCGCTCTGAACCGGCCCAGAAAACAGCCCTGGTGAAGCCCCGTCAGCCAATCAGCGCCAGCCAGGGCCAGGGACAGACGCAGCGGCAGGCGTAGATCACCCCGAAGTGCTGTCCGACCACGGCCTACCGCATCTCCCACTACACCTGGGACGACGCCGGCAACCAGATCGCCTCGACCACACCGTCCCGCAGCACCACCTCCGCCACCTACAACACGGCGGGCGAGACCACGACGATCACCGATCCGGCCGGCACGACCACATTCGACCACGACGGCCTCGGCCGGCAGACGGAGACGCGGACGCCACAAACCGCCGCACGACTCTCGCCTACGACGCACTCGACAACCTGACCGCGACGACGGACCACGGCACCGGCCCACCGCCCTGCGCACGGACACCGCCGAATTCGATGCGGACGGCAACCAGACAGCCTCGATCTCCGCACAGATCAAGGCCCGCACGACCTACGCCTACGACGCCCTGGGCCGCATGACCACAGATCGAGCCGGTCTCATCCACCGAGGCGATCACCACGTCCTTCGGCTACGACGCAGCAGGCAACCAGACCCGCCTCACCGACGGACGCGGCAACAAGACCACCTACACCTTCAACAGCTGGGGCCTGCCCGAGTCCACGATCGAACCCTCCACCGCCGCCCGCCCAAGCGCCGCCCACCGCACCTGGACCACGGTCTACGACAAGGCCGGGCAAGCAGTCACCGAACTGCCGTCACCACCACCCGCAACACTTACACCTACAACGACCGCGGCGAACTCCTCACCGCGAACGGCCCCGGCGGCGAATCCAACTACAGCTACGACGCCGACGGCAGCATGCCAGGCCGCCGGCGACCGAGCGCAGTTGGAGGGCTGCGGCCTCAACGGAGGGCTGCTCACGGCGGCTCAGGGGCGGACGGCTGAGGAGGAAGCATCACGTCTCCGGTGCGCTTGAGCCGCTGCCAGGGCAGACGGTATCCGTTGATCGCGGTGAGGCACGCCTGGATGAGGACCAGATACATCAACTGGCGGTAGACCACCTGCTGCAGGGGAAGCGCCCACAGAGGTCGCACCCTCTCGCCGTCGAGACGGAACGCGTAGAGGGCGCACAGCGCCTGTACCGCCAGCACGGCAGTCCAGGTCAGCAGCGTGCCGAGCCGGTTTTGGAACACCAGACCGTAGAGGGTCAGGATGTCGATCAGTGGAGCGAGGAGGGGGGTGAAGATCTGGAAGACGGCCAGCAACGCCAGGCCCAGACGGCCGAAGTGTCCCGCATGACCGGACTCGAACAGTGCGTGACGGTGCTTCCACGCGGCCTGCATCGTGCCGTAGCTCCACCGGTAGCGCTGGCGCCACAGCTCCCGCAACGAGCCCGGTGCCTCGGTCCAGGCGTACGCGTCCTGCGCGTAGCCGACCTCCCACCCGGCCCGGTGGAGAGCCATGGTGATGTCGGTGTCCTCCGCGAGGGTGTCGCCGCTCATCATCCCGGCTTCGCGCAGGGCCGTAGCGCGGAAGGCCCCCACGGCGCCGGGAACGGTAGGCAGGCAGCGCAGCAGGTCGTACATGCGGCGATCGAGATTGAAACCCATGACGTACTCGATGTGCTGCCAGCGGCCGAGCAGACGCCGGCGGTTGCCGACCTTGGCGTTCCCGGCGACGGCCCCGATGCGGGGGGCAGCGAACGGCTGGACGAGGCGGCCAACGGTCGAGGAGTCGAAGACCGTGTCGGCGTCCATCATGACGATGAGGTCGTGGGAGGCCAGCAGGATGCCGGTGTTGAGAGCAAACGGCTTGCCGCCGTTGGGCCGGCGGATGACGGTGACGTTTGCGATGGCGAGTGCTTCCGCGATGTCGGCGGTACCGTCCTCGGAACCGTCGTCCACAACGATGATCTCGAGGGGATGGTCGCTCGCGGCGAGGGAGCGGAGTGTCTTGGCGATGCACAGTCTCTCGTTGTAGGCCGGGATGACGACGCTCACCGGTTCGGTGACGGGCCGGCCCGGGACGGTGCGCGGGTGCGAGCGCAGACGCGCGTGGCGATGGGCTAGAACGACGAGCAGCGCGCACCGTGCGAGCACAAGCGATCCGACCACCCACAGCAGCGCGCTGATGACCGGCACCGCCGTCCCGCACACGGCCACGGCCGCCACGAAAACCCGGCCCTTCCACTGGTCCGGGCCGTCGGCGGGGCGGGTGAGGCTGTCGGCGCCGACGACGTCGGCGAGGGTCGTGAAGCGATAGCCCTGCGCGGTGAGACGGGGAATCAGTGTTTCTATGGCTTCGACCGTCTGAGACCTGTCCCCGCCCGCGTCGTGCAGGAGGATGACCGCGCCCCTGCCCGGTGCGTCTGGCATGGCCGCTTTGATGATCGCCCGGGCGCCCGGGCGCTCCCAGTCCCTGGTGTCCTGGTCGATGAAGGCCAGAAGGTACCCCTTGTCTCCCAGGCGCCGCGCCACAGACCATGCCGAGTCGTCCAGGGCGGAGGTGGTCGCGGAGTAGGGCATCCGCATGACCGAGCTGTTGAGGCCGCCCGCTCCGGCGATGGCCAGTTGGGTCAACGCCAGTTCACGGTCGACAGCGCCGGCGGACTGGGTGGCCAGGTCGGGGTGGGAGAAGGTGTGTACGCCGATCTCGTGGCCGGACCTGATCACATCGCGCAGCACGCCAGGGTAGCGGGCCGCGTTCTGCCCGGTGACGAAGAAGGTGGCGGGTATGCCGAAGCGGTCGAGTGTGGCCCTGATGCGAGGCGTCCAGGTGGGATCGGGGCCGTCGTCGAAGGTCAGCACGATGGTCTTCCTCGGCACGCGGAAGGTGCGCAGGTGATCACCGGTGGTGTCGACGATCGGGCCGCCGTCCACGACCTCCCTCGGCACGCGGGTGGCCGGCCGGTCGGCGCGCCCTTGCTGATCACCGGCGAAGCCTCGGGTGGTGTATCCCTCGACCAGAAGCACCGAGAGGAGAAGCATCAGCAGGGCCAGCGGGACGACGATGCGGAAGCGGTGCGGGGACAGCTGGGGAGCTCGGCTGCGCCCCGCGCCGGGCCGAAGCGATGGACGGTCGGCCGACCGTTGACGGCTGCCCCGCATCAGGGGGCCTGTGCCGCCGGTACGCCGGAGGGCGGGACGCTGCTGGAGCCCTCAGGCGGCCCCTCGGACGGCGCTTGGGGGGTGGCCGCCGAAGGCGTGGGCAGCGGCGTTTCCGGCGCGGGCTGGGGCAGCGGCGCACCCGTCGGGGTGCCGGCGTCCGGAGCCGGTGCCGGCGAAGGAGCGTCGGGAGCCGGGGACTGGTCCTGTGGTGGCACAGGGGATTCCGGCGCTTCCGATGCGTCTGGGGCCTGCGGCGCACCTGGCACTTGCGGTGCATGTGGGATACCTGGTCCCTGGGGGGCCGCTGGTCCCGCCGTAGCGGGGGGCATCGCTGCACTGATGAACGGCGATGTTCCGGGCACAGTCGGGAGGAGAACACCGGGCGGGCCGCCGGTCACCGTCGTGAACCCCGGGACCAGCAGCACGCTGGGATCCACCGCAAAGCCCGAGTCGCCGGCCATCCGGCTGCCCACTCCCGGCGCCCCGCTGGACCGTGGCGGCACCTGGCCAAGGGCTCCCGGTCCCGGCACGACGGGCGCGGCAGGCCCACCGGAGACGCCGGGGACTGGCAACAGGACCTCGGGCGCGAACGGCGTCGCTCCCAGCAGGCTCAGCCCCAGCACAACCACATAAGTGGAAGCCAAAGCGGCCAACCCGTATCCGGTGCGCCGAAACAACCGTGCGCGATGACCGGTGGAATCGACGAACACCGGCCTGTCCGCGGTAGCCACCGTACTTCGCATATGCCGTGATATGCGGGCATGAAGGGCCATAAAAGTCAGCGTACGTCGCCGCTGGGCATGACCAGCAAGAGAGCGTGTCTATAACCCTTCCATCGCACCCACTGGCAAGAAGACGAGAGCCACGATGGCATCCTTACGGCCGTCGCCCCACGATCGTCCATCTCACTTCACACGGCACGAACACGGCACGAACACGGCAACCTGAACTGGTGAACCGGGTCCACGTGCGCGCCGCCACCGCGCCCTCTGACCGCCACCCCCACCTGGGCCATCGCGCTCTGCGCACCCTCAGCCGCGCTCGCCGCCCGTGGCCGGCCGGGCCGGCACGGCCGGGTGAACGGCAGGACCCGCACGAGGGCCCAGCGCTGATGACCGTGCTGCCCACCATCGATTCCCGGACCCGGCATTCACCGCAGGACCGCCACCTGAGTGCGGACATCGGCCGCGGCCGTGCGGGTTGCCTGCCCGGCCGCACCGCGTGCAGGTGCAGTCGGCGACGAAGCCGACGCAGGGTCCGCAAAGACCGGCGGTGGCGTCACGCCCGATCAGTGGCTGGACCGTGCCGCGGCGGGGCCACTCGGCTGCGGAACGGAGCACGGCGGTGGAGCAGAACGGGCAGACGCAGTGACGCTCTGGCCTTCACGCTGGCAGCGTGCGCATGCAGGCGGTGCAGGTTCACGTTCGGGATGCCCAACGGCGAACCGATCGTCACCAGGGCCCGCACCTGATGCCCGGGCCGCGCGCACAACGCCTCGTAGGCGACGACCGAATCCAGCGAGTGCGCAACAACGACCCGCGTGTCCGTGTGGATCTGGTCGGTCACCCGGGCCAGGGCCTGCGCACGCAGGCTGGGATCGGTGAGACAGTCACGGACCTGCTTCGGATCGAAGACCATGGCCCGCAGGGCGACTGGATGCGCACCGCCAAGCGCGGCATCCTCAGGCTCAATCCGTGGCTCACGGTGGCCGGCACTTCCGGCGAGCAGGAGAAGTGGCAGAAGCTCCCGAGCGACGCTATTGGATCGGGTGGCAGGGTGTTCAAAGTGGCGATGAGTGCGTCGCACACGGTGCTGAGCCGTAGCCGTCGGGCAGGTGGACCAGCTTCAGGTAACGGGTGCTGCGGTCGACCAGAGTGGCGATCGCGGAGTGCTTCCTGCGCCGAGGATCAGGTCGCCTTCCCAGTGCCCGGGGACAGCTCGGTCGGCTGCCTCGGGCGGTCGTTGGCTGATCATGACCTTGTTTTGACTGCACGGAAGCGCCGGCGGTCGGCCAGTCGGCGAGGGAGTCACCTGGCACGTCCGGTGCGCAGAGCGTGGCAGAGCTGCTCGGGGCTCAAACGCGAGGTCAGTGAGACTGGATGAAGTCGTGCAGTTCCAGGTCATGGCCGCCACTCGGGGGACGGACAGGCCGGGTGGAAGGGACGGGACGTGACATGGACGCTGCCGGAGCCGATGTTGACCACGCCAGTGCCCAGTTCCGATCTGCCGCCGGGTTGGGCGGGAGAGCCGAAGTCATGGATGGGGTTTCGTTCTGTCCGTTGTCCACTGCGGGCATGGCTCAGGGCCCTCCGGCGTAAAGGGCCCTGGACCATTGGTGGCATCGGTTGGAGAGCCGGCAACGAGCGGCGAATCAGGTGCCGAGTGGCCCGTGAACCCCCTTGGGGGCCGCCGCCGCTGAATTTCAGATGGACGGCGGCGTTCAGCGCAGGCTGCTGACCAGGGACCTGCAAACCGTCAACGCCCTGACGGACCCGACGGTCCTCTAGCCGGTGATCGCCGGTGTGACCGCGGGCTCAAAGGGGCGGGCACAGTGTCGCCGGTCGGGCGCCTGTCCATGTGTGAGTGGGGCTGCCGCATGGACAGGCGTGACCGTGGGCCTCAAGCCGCTTCGAGGAAGGGGTAGTCGGTGTAGCCCTCGGCGCCCGGACCGTAGAACAATTCCGGTCGCGGCTCGTTCTCCGGGTGGCCATCCTGCCAGCGCTCGACCAGGTCGGGGTTGGCGATGAGGGCCCGACCCACGACCACGGCGTCGGCGTGGTCAGCCTCTATCTGCTGGAGCGCCTGCTCGCGGGTGGTCTGCCCCCCGAAGGGGCCGCTGTTGACGATCAGCTTGCCGTCGAAGCGCCGCCGCAGCTCCTGTACCAGGTCGCCGCCCGGCTCGGCGTGCAGTACGGAGAGGTAGGCCAGGCCCAGCGGGCGCAGCTGGTCCATCAGGGTGCCATAGGTGGCCAGGACGTCGTCCGGGTCGGTCTCGAAGACGTCCCCGAGGTCGACCTCCGGCGAGATCCGCAGCCCGACCCGCTCGGCACCGACGGCCTGGGCAACCGCCGTGACGACCTCGACGACGAAGCGGGCGCGGTTCTGCGGCGAGCCGCCGTATCCATCGGTGCGCTGGTTGGCCGCCGGGGAGAGGAACTGCTGGAGCAGGTAGCCGTTGGCGCCGTGGATTTCGACGCCGTCCGCTCCCGCCTCGACGGCCCGGCGGGCCGCGGCGACGAAGTCCTCCAGGGCTGCCCGGATCTCTGCGGTGGTCATCGCTTCCGGTACGGGGTAGGGCTGCTCGCCCTTCTCCGTGAACGTCTTGTTGTCGATGGCGATCGCGCTGGGGGCGAGGATGCGGCGGCCGCCGTTGATGTCGGGGTGGGTGCCGCGGCCGGCGTGCATGATCTGCAGGACGATGCGGCCGCCCTCGGCGTGCACCGCCTCGAACACCCGCTGCCAGCCGGCCGCCTGCTCGTCGGTGGCGATGCCCGGCTCACCGACATACCCCTGCGACGCGTGGTCGGGGTAGGTGCCCTCGGTGATGATCATTCCGACGCTCGCCCGCTGCCGGTAGTACTCGACCATGAGGTCCCCGGGGATGCCGGAGGAACCGGCCCGGACCCGGGTCAGCGGTGCCATGACGATGCGGTTGGCGAGCTCGATCTTCCCGAGGGTGACCGGGGAGAAAAGCGACGGAGCGGGCGAAATTTCTGAAATGTTGACAGTCATGGGTTTCTTTCTTTCTGCAATACGGAGGAAACGGGATGGAGGTCTGCGACGCAGGAGGTCCACGCTGTCCGGGCGGAGGCGCGGATGCGGTTCCTCGGGCAGGCGCGGGCCCGCTGCCGGTGACGCGGTTCCAGGACCGCCATCGGGTGTGGATGGTGTTGGCGGCGAACGCAGTGAGAGCCGCATGCCGTCGGCGTCCGTGTCGACGCCGGTCAAGCGCAACTGCCCGCCGGAGTAGTGGCGTTCGCTCCTTGCGCACGATCAGCAGTCAGCCAGGTGACGAAGGCATGGGTGCCGCCGCCGGAGTCGGTACGGATCGGTGTCTGCAGGCCGCGCCGCGGCCGACTCCCTCTAAGCGCCCCCGCGAAGAGGACCGAGACACGGCTTCACCTGGAACGCGCTTTTGGCGGTGGCGGGAACAGCGATCTCAGAGATCCTCACTCCCACTGCCCTGAGGCACTTTCTGCTGTGCCGATCACCAGTCGGACGGCCTGCTCGCGAAGGCGCGAGGCTAGCTGAGCGGTACGTCCGCGACGGCCTTGAGGTGGCTGAACGTCTCGAGGGAGTACCGGCCGTGGTACCGGCCCATGCCGCTTTCTCCGACGCCACCGAACGGCAGGCCGGGCATGAGCAGTTGCATCACCGGCTGGCCCCAGGCGACGCCGCCGGAGGACGTCTCGTTAACGAGGCGCGACTTGGTGGCCTCGGACGTGGTGAAGGCGTAGAGCGCGAGTGGCTTGTCGCGTTCGTTGATGAAGGCGATGGCGGCATCGAGGTATTCGACTTCGACGACGGGGAGGATCGGACCGAAGATCTCCTCCTGCATGACCGGCGATGCGGGGTCGACTTCGGTGAGCACGGTCGGTGCGATGAACAGGTCGTCGCGGTCGTGCCGGCCTCCCACGGCTGCCCGGCCGGAGTCCAGCAGACGGGTGAGCCGGTCGAAGTGCCGCTCGTTGATGATCCGGCCGAAGTCGGCTGCGGTCTGCGGGCTGGTGCCGAACTGGGCTTCGACCGCCGCGCGGAGGGCGGGAACCAGTGCGGCGGCGGTGGCAGGATCGGCCAGTACGTAGTCGGGGGCTATGCACTGCTGCCCCGCGTTGCCGAACTTGGCGCCGACCAGCCGCTGCGCGGTCTCGTCCAGGTCGGCGTCGGGGGCCACGAAGACCGGTGATTTGCCTCCGAGTTCGAGCGTGACCGGGGTGAGGTGCTTGGCTGCTGCGGCCATGACGATCCGGCCGACCGTGCCGTTGCCGGTGTAGAAGATGTGGTCGAAACGCTGTTCCAGGAGGGCCGTCGTCTCCTCGGCTCCCCCCTCGACGACTGTGAGCACGTCGGCGTCGAAGTACTGGCGCAGGAGGCGTGAAGCCAGTGCCGAGGTGTGCACCGACATCTCGCTCGGCTTGGCCACGACGGTGTTCCCGGCGGCCAGTGCGCCGATGAGGGGGTCGATGAGGAGATGCAGCGGGAAGTTCCACGGAGCGATCACGAGAACGACCCCGAGCGGGTCGTACGTGGTGTAGGCCGTTGTCGTGGGACCGAAGTGGGCAGGAACCTCCACCGGGCGGGGCTTGAGCCAGCTCTCGAGATTCGCCAGCGTCTCGTCGATGTCGGCGACGGTGAAGTCGATCTCCTGCATCTTCGCCTCGGCGGCGTTCTTCCTCAGATCCTTCCAGAGCGCTTCGAGCAGCTCCTGCTCGTTTTCCACCAGCAGTGCCCGCAGCCGCCGCAGCTGGTCGACGCGCCAGTCCAGCCCGCGGGTGACGCCGGTGTCGAACGTCGCACGAAGGCGGCCGACCACCTCCGCGGCCGTTTCGGTCCGGTGCGTCCTCGACTCGGTCCCCTGTAGTGCGGTCATGGGGTGTGCTCCGTTCTTGATGCAAGCCACGCCCCGGCTGCCTTCCAGCCGGGCACGGAACCAGCGTGCTGGACGATCCGGTATTCACCCAGGTCACAGCCTTGTGTACATCCGCTGTGCCTACCACTGGCTGGGGCAGGCTGGTGTGCGTCCGACCGGGGATACTCGGAGGCATGGACGAATATCCCGAACCGGTGCACCAGCCCGCCGACGGCGCTCTGGACCCGCGCGCCGAACTCGGCGAGTTCCTGCGCACCCGGCGGGCCCGGCTGAAGCCGGAGGACGTGGGCCTGCGGGACTTCGGGCGGCACCGGCGGGTGCCGGGGCTGCGCCGCGAGGAGTTGGCGCAGCTGGCCGGGGTGTCGGTGGGGTACTACACCCGCCTGGAACAGGGCAACGGGCAGCACGTGTCGACGGAGGTCCTCGACGCCATCGCCCGCGCGCTCCGGCTGAGCGACGCCGAGCACGCCCACCTCACACACCTGGCGAAGCCGAAACAGCAGAAGAAGAAGCCGGCCGGCCGCACCCAGCGGGTGCGGGGCCCCCTGCGGACGCTGCTGGACACCATGGAAGGCGGCCCGGCGATCCTCGTGGGCCGGCGGGGGGACATCCTCGCC
Source organism: Streptomyces sp. NPDC005402 (assembly GCF_040606575.1). Taxonomy (NCBI): domain Bacteria; kingdom Bacillati; phylum Actinomycetota; class Actinomycetes; order Kitasatosporales; family Streptomycetaceae; genus Streptomyces; species Streptomyces sp. NPDC005402. Next base: position 35,300 of record NZ_JBEXFB010000023.1, on the reverse strand, counting down.
TGGAACCGGATGGCCGCGGCGGTCTTCGGCGACTGGGCCGAGCTGCCCGAGCGCGAGCGGAACTGGGCGCGGCTGGTGTTCCTCAGGCCCGAGTACCGCGACCTGTTCGTGGGCTGGCACGGCAAAGCGAACGACGTCGTCGCTCAGCTGCGCATGGACGCCGGCTCCCATCCCGACGACCCCCGGCTTTCCGCGCTGGTGGGCGAACTCTCCGTGAAGAGCGAGGAGTTCAGGCGGCTGTGGGCCGCCCACGACGTCAAGGACAAGTGCCACGGCATCCAGCGCCTGCACCATCCGCTCGTCGGTGAACTCGACCTCCGCCTCGAGTCGTTCCACCTGGCCGACGACCACGAACAGACACTGGCGACGTACCACGCCGAACCGGGATCCCCGTCGGCGGAGGCACTACGACTGCTGGCCAGCTGGGGTACCGACGCGACAAGGACGGGAGCCGGGATGCCGCCGGCACGCATGGCTTGATGAACAGTTGATCATCGGTAGTTGGCTGCGCGCCACGCCCAGCGTGCTTTCGCACGCCGGACGCCTCCGGGGGCGGTGTCGGATTCAGGACGGCGCGGGCGTGCTGCGGGTAGGCAGCGGAAGAACGGTTCCGCCGCTGCGCAGCCCTGGCGCAACACCTCCTTCCGCATGACCCGACAAGGTCAGTCAGGCGCTGCGTGAGCGGCGTGCCGCCGTCTTCGTCATGGTCTTCTTCGCTGTTGTCTTCTTCGCTGTTGTCTTCTTGGCCGGCTGCTTCTTCGCGGTCTTCTTCTTCGGCATCTCGTTGGCGTCGGCGTCCTCGCCGCGGGAGGCCTTGGCCTGCTGGACGGACTCGGTCAGGGCGGCCATGAGATCGAGGACATTGCCCGGCTGCTCGGGCTCCGGGCGTCGGGAAGAGGCTTGTCCTCCCGCTTCTACTCAATCCCGTCGGTGACTTCCAGCATCAGGTCGATAGTGCCCTCCTCCGCCCCGTCGTCGAAGGAGGCGTAGGCGCAGAGGGCAAGCCGTCTGGAGGTGTAGTGGCCCAGTTCGCGCTTCGCACGGCGAGGCCAGAGCACCCACAGGCACCACGCCTGGCGTACCGCCACCAGTGTCCTCGCAGGAGTGCACAGCTTGTCACCCGAGCGGTGGGAGGCGAGGACGTCCGCAAGGGCCAACCGGCTGCGACCGTAAAAAGCGCTGTCCGATCAGCGGAGCACGGTGATAGACATCCGGCGTGGAAAAGAATCTTGAGTTCCCCGACCTGTTGCGACTGATCGAGGAACGGTCGACCGCCTTCCGCGCCGTGGTCGCCGCCGCGCCCCGTCTCGACGCACAGGTGCCGACCTGCCCTGGGTGGACGCTGTTCGATCTGGTGAAGCACCTGGGCGGGGGAGATCGCTTCTGGGCCGCCATCGTCGGCGCGGGGCCCGCCGACGCGCCCCCGGCCGAGGCCGTCGCCGCGCGCGCCGCGCTGGAAGTGCCGCAGGAGCGTGCGGCCCTGCTGGCCTGGCTGGACGCGTCGACGCAGCTTCTGCTGGGCGCCCTGCGCGCGGCGGGACCGGAGAGCGGTTGCTGGACGTGGTGGCCCGCGTCGCAATCACCGCAGACCGCCGGCGGCACCGCCCGGCACCGGGTCCAGGAGACCGCGGTGCACACCTACGACGCCCAGCTCGCCGGGGGCGCCCCGCAGCCGCTGCCGGTCGAGCCGGCACTCGACGGTGTGGAGGAGTTCCTGTTCACCGTCTGCGCAACGCCGAGTGCCTGGCCGCACAAGCCGACGGCCTTCGACTTCCACGCCGCCGAGGGCCGCTCCTGGCGCCTCACCGTCGATGGCGACGGCGCACGCACCACCCGCATCCCCGCGCCCACCGCCGCGCCCGGCGAGGACTCGGACGCAGCCGGCGCCTCCGTCCACGGCACGGCCGGTGAGCTGGTCCTCTACCTGTACGACCGGATCCAGGCCGACTCCTTGCGCGTCGACGGAGACACAGGGCTGCTCGACCTGCTCCGCGCCTGGGAGCCGGAGGAGAAGTAGGACGTAGCGTGGGCGGTTGGCCGCGCCTCGAGCCGGTAGGACACGACTCTTCGCCAGGTTCGTCAGTCGCGGCACCGGGCTCAAACCCGCGAGGCGGCCTCGGGGCGTCACCAAGCCGACCGTCTACCTGGATGGCAGTGCGAATTTGTCCGTCCCAGCGATCACGAGAACCGACGCGACTGCCGTCGTCCCGATCTGGTCGAGGAGTCAGTCGATCGGGTGACTGCGGCGGCTGCCGTGCATGAGAGCAGGTTCTTTTGGTAGCTCGAAGGGCGTCGAAGCCAACGTGCGCTCCAGGAGGCCCTGTTGTCGCATTCCTACGACAACGCGAGAGTGGGGTCCACTTCGGCCACTCTCGCGTGTGACTGTCTGGCTCACAGTTCGGGAACGCCAGAGACCACGGGGCGCGAGCGTCGGTATCCCACCGACATGTCGGACGCCGAGTGGGCGGTGGTCCGGCCACTCCTGCCGGTGCCGGGCTGACAGCGGGGCCGCGGCGGGGCGGGCAACCGGAGGCTTATTGCCACCGCGCGGTGCTGGACGCGATCCACTACCTGGTCGACAACGGCACGAGGGGCGGGCCATGCCTGCCGACTTCCCACCGTGGGACCGGGTCTACGCGTTCTTCCGGCGCTGGCGCAACCAACCGCATACTGCGTTCAGCACTGCGCCGTCGGTTCTTGCTCCTTGTAGGCGTAGGCAAGGTGACGGACAGCGCAGTGCACTTCTGCAGGTGGCCGCGCAGTTCGCCCGCGAAGTCCCGCGCCCTGCCGGACATCTCAGGTGGAGGCGTCCAGGGGGCGGACCTGGTACGGCGAGGGCTCAGGCGTTGGCGGCCGCGGCCAGCAGCCGGGCGAGTTCGGCCGGCCTGGTGATCATCGGCCAGTGACCCGAGTCGATGTCGGCGAAGTCCAGGTGCCTGGTGCGGGTGACCTCGGGAGCGTCACCGGCGTCGATCCACTCCTGGGCCTGGGCGGGGGTGAACTCGGGGCACACGAGCAGCACCGGAACGTCGAACCTGCGCTCGTCCGTCAGCCGCACCGTAGCCTTGGCCACCTGCTCGGGCACGGGTATCGCCGCCGAGGCGATGCGGCTGCGCGTCTTCTCGTCGACGTCGGCGCTGTCCGGTCCCTCGAACGGGCCCCAGCCGGGAAAGGGCATCAGGCCGTCCTTCGTCTCGAAGAAGTCGGCGTACGGCTGCCCGTCGCCGGACGGGAACCCTCCGATGAGGGCCACCTTGGCCACCCGCTCCGGGCGCGCGTCGGCGGCAAGCCAGGCCAGGGTGCAGGCGGCGGAGTGCCCGACCACCATGGGCCTCTCCGGTGCCGCGTCCACCGCGGCGAGCACTGCCGCCACCTGGTCCTGCAGCGTGGCGGACCCGGCCCCGTCACCCTGACCGGGAAGGGTCAGCGCCACGGGGCGGTGGCCGAGTTGTTCGAGGGCGGGCACGACGTCGTCCCATACGGATCCGTCGAGCCACAGGCCGGCGATGAGCAGGATGTCCATGGATCGGCTCTCTTTCCCGTGAAGACCGTGAAGCGTGTGAAGCCTGTGAGATCAGTGCCCTCACGCTACGACCGGTTCCGGACAATCCACTTCCGGTACATCGCGTGACCGCCTAATCTGCTCGGGTGCCGACCGAGCTCAGCCCCACCGCGCGGGCCCTGCGCACCCTGGAGATCCTCCAGTCCCGTCCCGCGGGCGTGACAGCCGACGAGCTGGCCGCCTGCCTGGGGGTCACGGAGCGGGCCGCGCGCCGCTACATCGGGATCCTGCGCGAGGCGGGCATCCCCGTGCACTCGGCCCGGGGACCCTACGGCGGGTACCGGCTGGGGCGCGGGGCGCGGCTGCCGCCGGTCCTGTTCACGCAGCCCGAGGCGCTGGGCCTGGTCATGGCGGTCCTCGACGGTCAGCCGGCGGCCGCCGACCTCGATGCCGACGACCTCGTCGCCACCGCCCTGGGCAAGGTCATCCGGGCGCTGCCCGAGAGCGTCGGCCGGCAGGCGGCCGCCCTGCGCGAGCACGCGTCCGCGGCGCCCGACCCTTATGCGTCCCGTCCGGATCCCGCCCTGACGAGCACGCTCGTCGCGGCGAGCGCGGTGCGGCGCCGCGTGCTGCTCACGTACCGCAGCGAGTCCGGCAACGAGTGGGAGGGCGAGGTCGATCCCTGGGCGGTCGTGGTCCGCTACGGCCGCTGGTACCTCCTGTGCCACTCCCACCACGCGGACGCGATCCGCACCTACCGCATCGACCGCATCCGCGCCGTCCGCGAGAGCGCCCACGGCTTCGAGATGCCCGACGGCCTCGACCCGGTGGCAGTGCTGGAGGAAAACCTGGGCCAGGGATGGGCGTTTGCCACACGAGTCGCATTCGACGCCCCGATGGATGAGGTACTGCCCTCGATCCGCCCGCCCATGGGGCGGCTCGAACCCTCGGGAGACGGCTGCGTGCTCGTCGGCAGCACGAGGAATCCGGCGATGTACGCGCAGGAATGGCTGGCCCAGCTGCCCCTCGCATTCCGTGTCGAGGGCGGGCCAGAACTGCGCGCAGCGGCGCGAGCGCTCGCCACGCGTTTCACTGCCGCCGTCACGGACGCGCCCTGAGCATTGATCGCAAGCGGCCCGGACCAGCAGGCTGCTTCACTTCGCCCTACGTCGCCCCACGTCGTACGAGGACTCCCGTCCGGCGCGCATCGCCCGGCGCATTCGGCAGCGGCCCGGCACCGCGAGTGCGGTGCCGGGCCGCTGAGGTGCTTCGCGGTGGCGTCAGCCTTGGCGGGCCTTGAAGCGGGGGTCCTTCTTGTTGATCACAAAGGTCACGCCACGCCTGCGCACCACCTGCGCGCCGGGCTTGGCCTTCAGCGAGCGCAGGGAATTGCGTACCTTCACAGCGGCCTCCTTGCCGGGTTCTGCTGGGGTCGGACGGCTCACGCCGTCAGGAACGGACAGGAGCGGTACGGCCGTAGCGTCGCTCGAAGCGCTCCACTCGGCCCGCGGTGTCCACGATGCGCGACGTGCCGGTGTAGAACAGGTGACTCGCCGACGAGATGTCCACGTCGACGACCGGGTACGTGGTGCCGTCCTCCCCCTTCACCGTGCCTTGGGCATCGAGGGTGGAGCGGGTGAGCAGTTGGAAACCCGCTGCACGGTCGCGGAAGACGACGGGGCGCAGGACGGGGTGAATGTCGGACCTCATGAGTGGTGCCTCCTTGACGGAACCTCGGCCGAGGGCCAAGGCGGGTGTCATCGTTCCTCGCGGAACAGAACGTGCTGGCCGGCTACCGGGTCGTACTTGCGCACGACCAGCCGGTCGGGGTCGGCCAGACGGTTCTTGCGCGTCACGTAGGTGTAGCCGGTGCCGGCCGTCGACCTGAGCGTGACGACGGGCCGCGTGGTGCTGCGTGCCATGAGGACTCCTTTCACCACCACCGAGTGCTTTGACTCGGTCATGTCATACAGTGGTGTCAACAAAGCGGTCCAGCGCGTCATTCCCGATGGCCGACTGCCGCAGCGCGCAGCCCAGCGAGACGGCTTTCCCGTGCTCCGCTCATCCCTGCGGGCGACCGGCCACGGCTCCGGGGTGATCGGCCGGACCATCCCGCACCAACCCTGCCCAGCCCGCGCCGGACACCAGCCCCGCACCGGCCCCGCAGCGCTTTGCCGGAACCACGGGCCGGGAACCGACAACCGCCCACGCGGCACCGACGTGGGCACGCCGCGATGTACTCCTCGCTGCGACGATGACCATTGCCATCGCCGGTGTGCAGCGGTGCTGCTCGCTCAGCAGCTCCGTCGCAGCCGGGCAAAGCAGCGCCAGGACCTCATCGACCGTGGGCAGGGATCAGGAGCAGGTCTTCGCGCAGCGTTCGGCGAGAGGGGCCGCCCTGAAGCCATCGGTTCGGCCCGGCGGTGGCCGCCCATCTCCCGCAAGGCACCGAAGCGCGGGCCGAGTGGAGGATCAGGGGTGGATCGCCGCGAACAGGCCAGGCTGAACGGCAGCAGGCTCCACATCTCCCCCACGGCGCTCGTCCGGGCTGTCACGAAGGGAACCGTTCCGGGCGGAAGTCCGCCAGCAACGCGTCTCTGCTCCCGCTGACGATCTCCGCGGCAAGCAGCCGGCCGATGACCGGGCCGAGCGTGATGCCGCTGTGGGAAACGGCCTCGTAGTAGCCCGGTACCGACGGCACCGCTCCCACCGAGGGAAATCCGTCGGCTGGGATGGGCCGGTGCGCGATCCGTGTCCCTGCGATGCGCGAATTGCCGAGCTCAGCAACGACATTCCGCGCCGATGCAAGGAGCATTCGCGCGAGTTCTGATGTCTCCTCGCCTTTGTCGATCAATGCGTCGATCTCGCGGCTGTGGAGGACCACCGAGGCGTCCCCGTCAGGACGGATCTCGATATGGGGCGCGTGCAACACCCGGCCGATCGGGACCTGAGCACAATCGATCCGGGTGACGACGCCGGGTTCCCGGCGCATCGGCAGCTGCCGCGCCACGAGCGCGGCGACATCTGCGGAGCTGGGGCCCGCCGCGTTCACGACGACGTCGACGTCGAGACGGGTTCCATCGGACAGAGCAACGGTCCGGACGCTGCCGTCGGAACCGGTGCCGATGTCGCAGACTGCGGTTCCCGACCGGAGCTCGGCGCCGGATGCAACGGCCTGGCCGACCAGGCGGCCGACGAGGCGACGTCCGTGCACCCAGGCTTCGTCGGGGTAGAACACGACCGGAGCCTCACTCGGCATCGTGAGAGCAGGTTCGAGGCGGCGCGCCTCGGCCCCCGTGAACACCTCGACCCGGTAGTCCCAACGTGCCAGCAGCTCAGCCGTTTGCAACAGCTTCATCTCGACCGTGGGATCGTCCGCCCAGCGCAGGTGACCGCTGGGATACCACCACGAGTCCGGCCCGATTGCCGCCGCGAGTTCACGGTGGGCTGCCATACCCGCCACGTTCAGGGCGAAGTACGACCTGCGCACCGTCTTGTTGCTGGCATTGACCCACGCGAAAGACCAGCTGGTGACGCCCTCACCCGGCTGGAGTGCGTCAATGAAGACCACTTCGGCGCCCAGCCGGGACAGATTCCATCCCACGCTGGCCCCGAGAACACCCGCACCGATGACGGCAACCCGCCCAGGCCGCTTGCCGGACCCGATACTCACAAAAGCCCCCTCCAGGTCACCGGCGAACTCCCGGAACGCCTTCTCGGACCGCACCACCCAGTCTCCAAACGTCCACCGACAAGGGGAAGCCTTGGCGCTGAGAGAACTGCCCGGGCGCTCAGCAGATGGCGTCGCCCAGACGCAGGACCTGGCCCGTCGTTGAGCGCAAGGCCGGCGGTGTAGGTGCCGGCTGTGGCGTCACCGGGCAAGCCTGCTCACTCGGATCAGGGTCGGCCCAACGTTCGCGACGAAGTGCCGTAGGACCGCTTCGAACACGCCCACAGCTCGGGGACAGTATTCCCGGGCTTGTGGCCAAGCAGCGCTCCACCCACCCCGAAATGGCACGCAACGCCATGCGGCTGCCGCACCTGGCCTTGACCGGACCTGCTGCCTCCTCGGCCTGGTTCAAGGTTCGTCGCCCAACACCAACTCGCTCACCGGGACTGGCGCATGATCCACTGCCGGATCCCGGGACCGTGTACGCGCTGTGCCAAGTACCCATGTGGGCGCTGGTGGTCGAATCGGCCGGGACGGTCGGGCCCGTCTGGAAGGAGGCACAGTTCACCGTGTCGTCGACCACGACCGAAGGGTACTCAGGGGCCAGGACGTCGCCGGGGCGTCGAAGGTGGATGCTGGAGGTCGTCGATGATCGAACTCACCGCCCTGCTGTTGGTTAGCTCCGTGCCATCGGCCGCGTAACGGGTGCCAGGGACCGTGGTGACCGCGGCCCTCAGGGTCAGCGTGGCCTTCGCCGCGAGGACGGTGCCGCCCGGGGTGTTGTCGCCGACCACCGGACCGCCCTCCCCGGGGGCGCCACCGGTGCCGCCGGAACCGCTCGGGTTCGGGTCTGCGCTGGACCCGGCCGCGTCCGAGGGGGCGCGCCGCCGCCACGCTGCCGGGTCACCCACAGTGCCGCAGCCGTGTCGTCGGCCGAGAGCTCCACCATCGCGTAACGGCCGTCCCTGCCCCGCTCCATGAGGTCTGCCCCGTTCGGCGGCTGACCTACAGCTGCCAGGCGCCAACTACCTGGCGATACCTACGTTGCGCCCACGCCCCTGCCGTCGCACCGGGCGAACTCAGAAGTCATGCTGAGGAGGAATGTCTGATCGCACCAGGCAGACGCGCGCGGCTGGTATGCGGGAGGGCAGATAGACGAAACCGTTGCCGTTGTCGAGGAGCGACCCCTCATCGATGCCGTCCACGGACCAGAGATCGGCCGGCCCACCGGTGTTGTTGATCTGCAGGAAGAAACCCGCTTCTTCCTCGCCCCGAGAAATGAAGATCCCCTCCACCTCGGGGCGGCGGCTGCCGGCGATTCCCCGTGCGGCACCCATGCGGGTCCAGTCCAGGCCATGCTGTGCGATCGACCGCCGATTGAGCACGGACGAGACGTGGAAAAGGTTCGAGGCATCAGACACGACAGGAGTATAGGAGGCTGCCTGGCTTCCAACCTCGGGGGCCTGAACGGGGGCGACCTGCGGCGCCGGATCCCCGCCCCCGCGCCCTGTCCCACCCACGTGCGTAGAGGGGATGTCGGCCTCCCGACCACGGCCCGAACGACGTGGTGCCCTGCGGGTTCGCGGGCGGCGAGGGAGTGGGCTCGGACGATTGCCGGCTCAGATGCCGGAGGGATATGGGCCTGGTCGCCGTCTTCGATCTGTCACAACCCTCTCTCGGCAATGCACACCTGACCGCAAGGGTGTCCATGGGCAGCGAGTTCGTGTGGCCGTCAGATCGGTCCGGTCGTTTGGTTGACCTGCGTTTCGGCTGGTTCTCGGACGTCTTGATACGGCTGCCTGTCGTTGAGTCCAGGACTTCTTCGACATACCGAAGGTCATGGCTGACAGCAGGCTCGGTCTGACAGTCACCCAGGAGGAGCTCCTTCCCCGGCGCTTCCGGTGTCGTCATCGGCATGGGCGAGGGTCGGCACTGACAGGACGGCCCCGGCGAGAGCCAGGGCGGCGAATACGCGCGTGGCGTTGTGCATGCGTGCGCTGCCAACGATCAACAGTGCATAGGGATGCACACGCCGGTCACGGCACACAGTCGCACGCCAGGCCTCGCGCGGGGCACCCTCCCCCGTCGCTGCCCCGCCCGGACGGGCCTCCCCCGGCCGGATCCGCTCAGCGCGCCGGTCCGTGACCGCCGCCCTACGCTCGGGGCATGAGACGCCGCCCGTTGCACATGTCTGACGAGGCCCTGGACACCCTGCGCGCCGCATTGATGGACCTTCGGACGGAGCTGAAGGTCCCCGTCGCCTTCCCCAAACGCGTACTCAATGCGGCCGACAAGGCCGCGGCCGAGCCGAACCTGCCCGACAAGGACGCCAGGCACCTGCCGTTGTTCACGATCGACCCGCCGACCTCGAAGGACCTCGACCAGGCCATGCACCTGGAGCGCCGGCCCGGCGGCGGTTACCGCGTGTACTACGCGATCGCGGACGTGGCGACCTTCGTCAGGCCCGGCAGCCCGCTGGACGTCGAGGCGCACGACCGGATCGAGACGCTGTACTTCCCTGACCTCAAGGTGCCCCTGCACCCACCCGTCCTCTCCGAGGGCGCGGCCAGCCTGCTGCCGAACCAGGACCGCCCCGCCCTGCTGTGGCAGCACGACCTGGACGCTTACGGCAACCTGACCGACTCGTCCGTGAGCCGAGCCATGGTCCGCAGCCGGGCCCAGCTCGACTACGCGGCCGCCCAGCGGGACATCGAGAACGGCACGGCCGAGGAGTCCCTCGCCCTGCTCCGCGAGATCGGCAGGCTGCGGGAGGCCGTCGAGATCGCGCGCGGCGGCATCTCGGTGAACCTGCCGGACCAGGAAGTCACCCTCGAAGACGGTTCGTTCCGGCTGAGCTACGTGGCGACGCTTCCGGTGGAGGGCTGGAACGAGCAGGTCTCCCTCATGACCGGCATGTCCGCGGCCCAGATCATGCTCGACACCGGTACCGGGATCCTGCGGACCCAGAAGGAGCAGGCCGATCAGAACGTGGTCAAACGCCTGCACGACATCGCCAGGGCCCTGGGAATCGTCTGGCGGCCCGGTATCTCGTACGCAACGCTGGTCCGCAAGCTCGATCCCGGCCGGCAGGCCCACATGGCCTTCCTCAGCGAGGCCACCAGCACGATGCTCAAAGCCGAGTACACCGTCTTCCGCGACAACCAGAAACCGGCGTACACGACGCACGCGGCGATCGCGGCCCCGTACACCCATTGCACGGCTCCGCTGCGGCGCCTGGTCGACCGGTACACCGGCGAGCTGTGCGTGGCAGCGTGCTCGGACAAGCCCCCGCCGAACTGGGTGCTCGACGCCCTGTACTGCATCCCGTGCGACACGGCACGGAGCAAGAGCGGCCTGGCGAACAGGCAGACCGTGGACCTGGCCGAGGCAGTGGTGCTCATGCACCGCGTGGGCGAGGTGTTCGACGGCACGGTCATCGACACCGACGCCGAGCGGGGCAAGCCGCACGAGGGCAAGGTGTTGCTGGCCGACCCCGCCGTGCTGGCCAAGGTCGAGTCGACCAATGGCCCGGACCTCCAGCTCGGGTCCAGCGTCAGGGCCACGCTCCGACGGGCGAACCCCTCCACGGACGGAGACAAGGTCCTCTTCACCGTGCCCTAGGCTGCGTCTTCAATGATCTTGAGTGGCGGATCAGGGTCGGGCGATACGTCGACATGAACTGTCGGATGCCGAGTGGGAGTTCGTCCGGCCGCTGTTGCCCGAGTCGTTGCGGGGCGGGAAGCGGTTGGACGACCGCGCCCTTGCTCAACGGGATCGTGTGACAGTTCCGTACGGGACGGCCTGGCGGGACGTGCCCGAGCGGTACGGGCCGTGGGCCACGCTGCATACGCGGTTTCGCCGGTGGGCTCTGGACGGCACGTTCGAGCGGATGCTCCAGGTCGCCCAGGCGAGGGCGGACGCGGCCGACGGCATCGACTGGCTCGTGTCGATTCCAACAGTCGGGTGGTGTTCGACAACGCGCAACACAGTGCGATCGGGAAACGGAACCGATCCGAACATCGATTCCTCTTCCGCTTCGGTGAAATGACGCCGTGCCGGTCGATGCCCCGGGGCCATCAGCCCCGGGGCTCTCCGCGTCGCGTTCCCCGTGCGGCCGACCGTCGGCACCGGGTCGGGCCCGGTGTGGCGTGCGGCTCAGCGGATCACGAACGTCATCGCACTGCGCGCGGGCAGTGTGACCGTGAAGGAGCCGTTGGACATGCCGGTCGTGCCCTGGGACGCGACGGTCCTGGACGCGTCGGTCAGCCACGACGCGACGCTGGATCCGGCGCCGTTCGCCAGGGTGAACTGCTGACTCACCCCGGACGCGGCCTTGTTGACGGCGACCACGACCGTGGAGCCTCCGCCTCGGTACGCCGAGACATAGACGTTCGTCGCTGGATTCGCCGTCGCCCCGATCCGCACGTATCCGGGCCGGACGAACCTGGCGAAATGCGCCATGGCGGCTCCGCGTTTGCTGATCTTCCCGTCCTCGCGCAAGGGGCCGTAGCTGCGCCTGATGTACCACCAGATGTAGGCCTGGAACTCCGCGTCCACCATGGCCCGGTGGATGTGCTCCCCCACATCGAGGGCCTGCGGCCACAGATCGGCCGAGTCCGTGCTGTTGGGGTAGTACACCTCCGTCATCCAGAGCTCCTTGCCCGCCCCCTTCTGCTTGAAGAGGGGGTACGGGAAGTTCGCGAACGACGTGCCGTAGAGGTGGGCTCCGATGATGTCCACGTTGGCGAGCGCCACCGGGTCGTTGAGGATCGGGTCGGACATGTTCTTCAGGTACTGGAACGACTCCGGTGCGATGACCCTGGTGCTGATGGAGCCGGCGTTCTCCCGCAGGAACCGCACCATCTCGGCGGGGGTCCACCAGGTCCAGTCCTGCGCGTAGTCGGGCTCGTTCTGGACCGAGATGCCGTACAGGTTCACCCCGTTGTTCCGCATGTACGTGGTGAAGTCGTTGAGGTGCTGGGCGTAGGCGCCGTACATGCTGTACCTGAGACGTCGCGCGTTGGTCTGGCTGCCGTGGACGAAGGTCTCGACCATGGAGGCGGGCGGGTTCCAGGGCGATGCCATGACGACCGCGCCGAGTTGGACCGCGCGCTGGGCGGTCGCGAGGTCACGGCTCCAGTTGGCCCGGTCCTCGGGCACGGGGATCCGCAGTACGGAGAATCCCAGCTGTCCGTCCGCCGTCCCGAACGCCGTGTCGCGCTGGGCCGCGGTGAGGTCGCCGATCCAGGCCGCGTGGCTCATGCCGCCGAAACCGCGGATCGTCTGCCGGGTGACCGACGGGTCGATGACGGTCGCGGCGGCAGCCGTCACGGGCCCGGTGCCGGACGCTGCGGCCATCGGTGCCGCAGAGGCGAGGACGGGCAAGGCACCCATCGTCGCCAGGACCGTCCTCCGGCTCGGCGAGCTGTGGGCCCCGCTCTCAGGGTCGTTCCGACGTGGTGTCATGTCTCCTCCTCCTGGCTGTCGGGCATTTCCCGAACAGGGTTATGGGAGCGCTCCCATAACCAACCCTGGAATGACCATGCGCGCGCTGTTCCGTCGGGAGGTACCACCGCATGCCGCCCCGCCCACCGATCAGCGGTTCGCCAGGACACCAACGTTGTTCGAAATAATGAACAGTGTCCGAGTGGCGGACCTGACGAAAGTTAACGACGCCGCTCACCACGGTCAAGGCTTTGGACGGCGATGGCCACTTCGCGCCCCTGCCGCAGGCGGACGCGGAACCCCGCCTGTCCCCCCGGGAGTTGGCGCGGTCTTGCCGGCGGCGATGCCCGGCAAGCGCTCGTGATGAAGACACCACCCCTGCGCTCTCCTCCCCCACCCGACTGACCGCGATCCAGCGCCTGGCGGCACCCGCCGGTCGCATCCTGGGCAGCGACGGCCGCGCCGGGAAATCTCGCGGGCCAGGGCCGCACCCAGGCCGCGGGCGGCTCCGGTGCCGCATCCGCCGCCTGCCGGGAGCGTTCCGCAGGTGGTCGGAGAGCCGGGACAGGCCTGTTCCACCAACGCAGACACTGCGTGCCGGGTGGCGGCGCACCCGAACTCAGAGAAGGCGAACCGGCCATGACGAGGTGTGAGGCCGTACTCGAACCGATCCGGACGGCGCTGGCCGACGTACCCGGTGACAAGCGCCCGGACGACGCCCCGGTCCCCCGGACCACCCCACCGACCACGCGGGCCCCGACCCCGTCTCCCTCTTCGCGGAAGGGGTCGCCGACTACCGTGCCACCGTGACACACGTTGCCACGGCCGACGCACCGGCCGCGATCGCCGACGCGCTCACCCGACGAACTGGAACGTGTCGAAGGTGCACACGGGCCACGCACCCTTCACCCGTCGTCCTCGTCGAAGACCGCACGCAGCCCGGCGCTTCGGTGCTCAACGAAGCGTGGGTCACGTGTGAGGACACGTGAACAGGGTGTCGACGTCGCCAAGGAGATCACACGCAGGAAGTGGCATCGCCATCACCGACCCTGGCGCCGGAGTCACTCGCAGGCGTCCCGGAGTGTGCGCAGGATGCGCGCCAAGTGCTCGCGGTCGTCGGCGGGGAGCGCGGCGACGACGTGAGTGCGCAGTTGGTGGACGTGGGCGGTCAACGCGCGGTTGAGAGCCTCCTCGCCCTTGTCGGTCAGCACGGCGAGAGCCGCCCGTCGGTCGCCGGGGTCGGGCGCCCGGCGGATCAGCCCTTCCTTCTCCATACGGTCGGCGAGCCGGGTGAAACCGCCCGAGCTGAAGGACACGGCGTCCGCGAGGTCGGTCATACGCAGCTGGTGACCCGGCGTGCGGCCCAGTCGTAGCAGCACCTCGAACCAGGCGTCGGGAATGCCCAGATCGCGGTGCACCAGGGGCTTGATGCGGGCGTAGGCCTCTACGAACAGACCGTAGAGGGTGACGTCGTCGTCGTTCAGCAGGTGCTCGTTCATCCCATCAGAATGCCAGAAGCTCGACCACGGAAGAATCTGCTCTTGCAGTATCTGCATCGGCAGAGATATGTTCGGTGAGTCGCCTGAACTCAGAGCGTTCCTGGAGGAGTAGTTGTGAAGTCGACCCGCAGCACCTTGGCTGCCACGCTCGTTCTGGGTCTCCTGGCCGCGGGCGGTGCCACCGCCGCGGCTGCCCCTTCGGCTTCCGCCGGACGGGCCGGCTCGAGCGAAGAGGCCCAGTTGCAGGCGTTGTACCGGCAGGCAGTGGCCGAGGGCGGACCCCTCGTCGTCTACGCCGGTGGCGACAAGCCGGGCCAGGCCGACTACCTGAAGCAGGCGTTCGAAAAGAAGTTCCCGAAGATGAAGGTCGACATCGTGGTCGACTTCAGCAAGAACCATGACGCCCGCGTCGACAATCAGATCGCCGAGCACCACGTGGTCGCCGATGTGGTCCACCTGCAGACCGTCGACGACTTCCCGCGCTGGAAGAAGGAGGGGGTCCTGGGGCAGTACAAGCCGGTCGGCTGGAACAAGGTCTACCCGCAGATCAAGGACCAGGACGGCTACTACACCGGCGTGTTCTTCTTCGCCTTCGCCAACGTCACGGCCACCCAGCTGGGCTCGGCCGCTCCGGTCGAGGCGAAGGACTTCCTCAAGCCCGAGTTCAAGAACAAGCTGGTGTTCACCTACCCGAACGACGACGACGCCGTCCTCTACTACTTCAAGCAGCTCACCGACGCCTACGGCTTCGACTACTTGAAGAAGCTGCTCGCGCAGAACCCGAAGTTCGTGCGTGGCACTCAGGACTCCGCCGACCTGGTCGGCACCGGCAACTACGTCGCGAACTTCGGCAGCGGCGGCAGCGCCAGCGGTCTGTCGACGGTCACCCTGCCCCGTAAGTCCCCCTGGGTGGCCTGGCCGCAGACCGCGGCCGTCCTCAAGAACGCCCCGCACAAGGCCGCCGCCAAGCTGTACCTGAGCTGGCTGCTCTCCAAGGACGCCCAGGAACACTCCATCGGCACCTGGAGCGCTCGCACCGACGTCGCCCCGCCCGCCGGCCGCAAGCCCATCTTCGACTACCCCACCATGAACCCGCTCGGCCTCACGAAGTTCATGAGCGACCGCGCCGCCCTCGACCGCTACAAGGCCCGCATCAACCTGTACATCGGTGACGTCCAGGGCGTGAACCCGTCCGACCCGAAGAACGTGCTCGGCCTCTACCCCGTCGACCAGACCGGCACCCAGGGCTGACCTTCTTCGTCAACTGCCCCACACATCACCGCAGTTGGGCGCACCGGCGAACTGCAGACCACCGAACGCAGCAGGCTCCGACCACCGGAAGAAATCTCATGAGCACCCTCGACTTCAAGGTTCTGGACCTGGATTTCCCGGAAGTGCCTGAGAAGAGCGCCAACGACAACTCCAAGTTCAAAGTTCCGCGCCCTTGAAGCGCGCTTGGTCGTGTCGGTGCCGCACAGCATCGGGCGCCGAACCACCGGCGCTTGTCTCTCCCATCAGAAAGAAAGGTCCCCCCACATGACCAGTCTTCCCAGTCGACGTCGTCTGCTCGTCACAGGCGCGGGCGCCGCGCTCGGTCTAGGCGCGACCGCCGCATCCCCCGCTGCGGCATCCGCCGACTCCCGCAGGACAGAAAGCGTCGAGGAAACCCGTACCCTCGACGAGCTCTACCAGGCCGCCCTCGCGGAAGGCGGAAAGCTCGTGATCTACGCGGGCGGTGACGTCTCGACGCAGGCGGACGGCCTCCGCAGCGGCTTCAGGAGCCGCTTCCCCGGAATCGATCTGACGGTGGTCGTCGACTACAGCAAGCACCACGACGCCCGCGTGGACAACCAGCTCGCCACCGACAGCCTGGTGCCCGATGTCGTACAGCTGCAGACCGTCCAGGACTTCGTGCGCTGGAAGGAGCAGGGGCGTCTGCTCTCCTACAAGCCGGCCGGATTCTCCCAGGTCTACGCGCCCTTCAAGGACCCGCACGGTGCCTGGGTCGCCGTGCAGGTGAGCGCCTTCAGCTTCATGTACGGCCCGGCGGCGGTCGGTTCGGACGTGCCCGCGAGCCCGCTCGACTTCGCCGACGCCAAGTGGAAGGGGAAGATAGCCTCCTCCTACCCGCACGACGACGACGCGGTCCTCTATCTCTACACGCTCTATGTGCGGAAGTACGGCTGGGACTGGCTGGCGCGGATGGCCGGCCAGGACCTTCAGTTCGCCCGCGGCAGCTACACCCCCAGGGACGCCGTCGCCAGTGGACAGAAGGCCATCGGCATCGGCAGCTCCGGCGCACCGCTGGCCTCCGGGTCCGTCAAGTGGGTGCTCCCCGACAAGGCGACGCCGTTCATGTCCTGGGGACAGCGGGCCGCCATCCTGAAGCAGGCCAAGAACCCCACCGCGGCCAAGCTCTACCTCAACTGGCGCCTGTCGGCCGGAGAGCAGCAGGCCGCCACCAACGGCTGGTCGGTCCGCACGGATGTCACTCCACCGACAGGCCTCAAGCCCGTCTGGCAGTACCCGAACGGAAACCTCGACGGATTTCCGCGCTTCATGGCCGACCGCGCCGCCATCGAGCGCTGGAAGCAGACCTTCGCGCTCTACTTCGGTGAGGTAAAGGGAGACCCGTCGCCCGGCTGGCTCGGCCTGCACCCGGGAGCCTGACCCCGACCGCGGTCACAAGCGGGCAGGCCGTCCATTCATTTCACGGGCGGCCTGCCCGCGCCGAGCGGCCCTGCTCCCGGCTGACAGGCCGACAAGGCGACAAGGCGACAAGGCGAAGGTCTGCCCTCTGAGGGGACACTGCGGGATAGGCGCTGCCACGGCGTGATCACCGTCGAAGAGCTGCGCTGGGACAGCACACAGCTGACCGTGAGCCTGCGGTCACGCCCCGATCGGACGGTGAAGCTCATTCACCGGGCGCCGAACCTGCGCGAGAGCCTGCTGCTACCCGCGGACAAGGTCCACATGAACGATACCGAGGTCGGCCGGGGTCGCGCCGTACGGCTACGGGATCCGGGAGAGAGCCGGCGCATGCGCAGCAAGCCGCTCGACCACAGGGCGGAGCCACTGCGCACATGCACCGCGACGCTGTCCGGGGGACCTGTGCGATGTAACTCCCCAGCTGGAGGCGGCAGTTGACGGCTGACGGTCCCACGGGGCCGGGCAGGATCGTTCGCACCGCAGCCGGTCAAGAAGCGCCGGCGGCGTCTGAGGAGCGGACGAGATGGTCCTGTCGCTGTCGGCGAAAGGACTCCCCCATCCGCGGTGGCAGCGCTTGATGCGAAGCCTGGGCGGGCCGGGCATCCCGACGCGCCCAGTGGAGCGAGAAGTACGAGAAATATTCGAGGAGGGCAGGCCGGGGATGTCCGCGGAATTCATCGACGGTGGTGATGCCGGGTGGCTCCTCACGTCGCCCGGATCGCGTCCGCCGGGGCCGTGCGCAGGGCCTGGCGGGTGGGGAGTTCGATCGTGAGGAAGGCCGTCGTCACGATCGTCGCCGCGACGGCGGGGAGCAGCCAGACCGGGCCTGCCGGCCAGGGGCGGTCGAGGAAGCCCTGGCCGAGGAGGGCGAGGGGCAGGGCGGAGAGGAGCAGGCCGGAGACGAGCGCCGCCGCGGCGATCACGGCCGCCTCGCGGCGCATCATCGCCCGGATCTGCCGCGGCGTCGTACCGACCAGCCGCAGCGCGGCGATCTCCGTACGGCGCTGGGCCGTTGCCGCGACCAGCTTGTTGGCGATGCTCAGGAGAAGGTAGCCGAGGAGTACGACGATCGTCGCGAGGTTGATCCACACCTCCGGTGGGGTGTCCTGCTTGCCTCCGGAGGCCGTTCCGGACGTGTCCTCCAGGGCCAGGCCCGGGCGGGACGCCGTCAGATCGGCCAGTGCGCGTGCCGCCGTCGCCGTGCCGTCCGTGCGCACGAGGAGGCTCTGGGTGAGGCCGGAGGTGGTGTGGCCGGCCATGAGGTCACCGGAGACGATCAATGAGCCGAAGCCGAGGCCCCGGTCGTACACCGCCGACACCCGCGCCTCGGTCCGTGTGCCGTCGCCGAGGACCAGCCGGATCCGCCGACCGAGTCCGGCGTCCCGCGAACCGGCTACCTCGCTGCTCACGGCGACCGTGGCGCCGGTCAGGTCGGCCAGCCCGCCCTCCCGCACGCCGGGGTCGAGGACCCCGGCCGCGTCCGGTGTGGCGATCAGCGCCGGTACCGACTCCACATCGGGTTCGCCGAACATCTCGTACGGCCAGACGACGGTCGTCGAGCCGACGGGTGCGGCGGACCGCACGCCGGGCAGCTTCCGTACGGCGTCCCGTGTCCCGGCCGGCAGGCCGCCGAGGGCCGGTGCGCTCAGCCGGTACTGGGCAAGCGTGCCGGTGCGGGTGTCCTGCGCGGTCGCCGCGAGGACGGTGGTCGGCGCGAGGGTGTAGGTCAAGACGAACACGACCGCCATCGCCAGCGGGCTGACCACTGCGGCGACCCGCAGCGGGTACGCCCGTACGTTGGCGAGGGCGAGCCAGGTCGGCGCGGGCGTCCCGGGCCGCAACCGACGTACGGCGGCCGCCGCGGCCGTGCGGACCAGGGCCGGGCCGCACAGGGCCAGGCCGATCGCGGCGAGGATCCCGGCGATGGAGGTGGCCGACGCGCCGATCACCGTACGGGTCAGCAGCGGGGTGACGGACAGCGCGCACGCGGCGACGATCAGCAGAAAGCCGGTGAGGGTACGGCCCTTCGACGTCTTGCGCGGTTCGCTGCGGGACTCGGCCACGGCCTCCGTCGCGGGCATCCGGGAGGTGCGCCAGGCCGCGCCCCGGGCGGAGATCTGCACGGTCAGTGCGAGCAGGAGGAGGGTGGCGAGGGCGGGCAACGGGCTGACGGTCACCGGGAGTTCGGGGGGCAGGACGCTGCGGTCGGCGAGCATGTCGTGGAAGCGGCCCGCCAGGAGGTAGCCGAGGGCCACTCCGGGGGCCAGGGCCACGGCGGCCACCACGGAGGACTGCGCGGCGGCCAGCCGGCGGATCTGCCGCGGACTCGCCCCGACCGCCCGCATCAGCGCCAGGTCGCGGCGCTGCCCGGCGATCGATACACCCAGCGCGCCCGCCGTGACGAACCCGGTGATCAGCAGCACGATCCCGCCGAGCGAACCGGCGAGCAGGATCAGCAGCGAGCGGGCCGTGCCGACGCCCGGCGCCACGGTCTCGCCGATGTCCGCGCCGGTGCGGACGGTCAGCCCGGTACCGGCCACCCGTTCGCGCACCGCGTCGGCGATCCCCTCGTCGGTTCCGGGCGCGGTGCGCAGGCCGATCAGGTCGTAGCGGTGCGCGCCGTCGCGGCCCGCGAGGCGTACGGCTGTGGCGTCGGCGAAATACACGCCCGCGCCCGGTGCGTCGACCACCGCGGCGACGCGATAGCGCACAGCGGGACGGCCGCCCGCCACGACCTGGACGCGGTCCCCGGTGCGCAGACCGGTCGCGGCGGGGACGGCGATCTCGTCCGCCCCGGCCGGCGCGCGGCCGGTGACGCGCGGGCGGGCCAGCAGTCTGGTGGAGGACCAGCCGTGTCCGGCCGCAGCGGGGTCGTCGGCGGTCGGTACGACCCCTCCCCGGGCGTCGACCAGAGCGGCAGGGAAGCCGAGGTCGCCGACCACGGCCGTCACCCCGGGCAGGCCCGAGAGCCGGTCGATCAGCGACGACGGGATGCGGGCGCGCTCGGGGAGGGCGAGCGGCAGGTCGCCGTCCGGGTGGTACTCCTGGTCGGCCGCGACGACGATGTCCGCGCCGCCGAGCCGGCCCGGCGGCAGCTGCGAGCGCAGCCCGGACTCGGCCAGCACACCGGTGCCGGTGATCAGGGCGGCCCCGCCGAGTATCGCGCACACCACGGCGAGCAGCGCGGTGATCCGGTGCGCGGCCATCCGCAGGGCGATCGGGAAGAGGGGGAGGTGGGAAGGGGTGCGGAAGTGCTCGGACATGGGTCAGCCCTCTCCCAACGCGACGAGCCGCTCGGCCAGTTGGGGCGCGGTGGGGTGGTCGAGGGCCTCGACGACCCGGCCGTCGGCCATCACCAGCGCCTTGTGGGCGCGGGCCGCGGCGGCCGGGTCGTGGGTCACCATCACGACCGTCTGGCCCAGTTCGTCGACCAGGGCGCGCAGCAGCTCCAGCACCTCGTGCGCGCTGCGCAGATCCAGCGCTCCGGTCGGCTCGTCGGCGAACACGACGGCCGGACGGGCCGCCAACGCCCGTACCACAGCAGCGCGTTGCTGCTGTCCGCCGGAGAGTTCGGCGGGGCGTCGGCCGAGTCGGCCGGCCAGGCCGACGCGCTCCACCAGCGCCGCGATCCACTCTCGGTCCGGGGCTCGGCCGGCGAGCCGCAGCGGCAACGTGATGTTGTCCTCGACAGTGAGGGACGGGATCAGGTTGTAGGCCTGGAACACGAACCCGACGCGCTCGCGCCGCAGTTCGGTACGGCGGGTCTCGTTCAGGCCGGCGATCTCGTGGCCGTCGATGCGGACGCTGCCCGAGGTCGGCGAGTCCAGCCCGGCCGCGCAGTGCATCAGCGTGCTCTTGCCGGAGCCCGAGGGGCCCATCACGGCGAGGAAGGTGCCGGGCCGGACAGTCAGAGACACCTCGTCGAGGGCCTTCACATCGCCCGGGTAGGTCTTGGTGAGGCGCTCCAGCGCGATGGCGGGGGCGGGCGCGGTGGCCCGTACGACGGTCGTCGCGAGGTTCACCGGCGGCCGCCCTTCAGACGGCGTACGACGAGGGCGGTGGCCGCGAGTGCGGTGACCGAGCCGCTGGCGAGGTTCACGGCGACACCGACGGCGGCGTAGGAGGCGACCATGTTGGCGACCGCGCTGATCACCAGGATCAGCCAGAGGAGGACGCGGGTGACCTCGCCGCGGGTGACGGCCGGGGCGGGGGCGTCTTGGTGCGCGTCGCGGTGCGCGTCGTGGACGCTCAGTCGGTAGGGGTCGGGGGTCGCCATCGCGGGCTCCTTCGGCGGGGACTGGGCTGCTGTCTCGGCCGGCGTCCCGGCTGACGTCTCCGACGCTACGGACCGCGACCCCCCTCGGCCGATCCCGCCAACCGCCCGATCGGTAGTACAGCCTGCTGTACTACACGGCGAAGAGGGCCTGCCCTGAGGCCATTGGAGGACATCAGGAGCGGAGCGAGCATGACGACAACCGACCCCACCGGCACCGTGAACCCCACGGACACCGCCCCCACCGCCGAGCGTCCGCGGGAGATCGCCGTCCAGGCCCCACGGGCCTCCGGTGCCGCGCTCGGACAGCTCGTCGGTGGGCTCGGGACGGGGGCGATGGAGCTGGACGTGCTGGTGCTGGCGGCCGTCGCCGCAGTGACCGCGCCGACTGGGGCGGGCCTGCTTGGGAGCTCCGCCTGCACCACTAGACCCACGGCGCGGTCGACGTGACCAAGCACCCCCGCTACGGCGGCCGCCGGCACGCGACCGCGCAGGCCTGGCTGGACGCGCAGGTGTGAGAGGAGTGCGCGTTGGAGCAAGTTCGCAGCCTTCTTCGGCGACCGCCACGAGTACTTCAGCAGCCACACCTGGCAGAAGCTGGGCAGCCGACACCGGGCCCTGGGCGATACACGGGCCGTCGTCAGGCGGTTTCTCGCCGGTGAGGGCGGGCTCCGCCCACTGGCCGTGTTGATCACTCCGGGCCAGTGGGCCGCCCCGCAGTTCATCCCGGTCATGGAACGAACGCATCCGCGTCGGCCCGCTGGGCAGCGGGCGCAGGAACGAAGTTGAGCGAACGATCAACGCCCTCAAGAACTCCCGGGCCGTGCCGACGAGGTTCGACAAGCACGCCTACATCTTCCACGGCACCGTCACTCTCGCCTCAATCCGACTCCGGCTCCGCCGATGACCCGCCGGACACACCCCTAGGCATGGTCGAGTTGGTCGGCCAGGCCGGCCAGATCGTCGGCGTGCACGTCGAACCCGTCCGAGGAGGTGGGCGGGTCCCCGACGGGGCGAGCGATGTACGCGGTGCGCAGGCCGAGGCCCTGTGCTCCACGCAGGTCCCAGGCGTGGGCGGCGACCATCAGGAGCCGCTCCGGCGGTCGTCCGGAGACGGTGACGGCCAGCTGGTAGACCGCGGGGTCCGGCTTGTAGGTCCGGGCGTCTTCGGCGGACAGGGCCTGGTGCCAGCGCAGTCCGGCGTGGGCGTTGAGTCCCAGCAGCGCCGTCCGGCTCGCGTTGGAGAGTCCGATCAGCGGGAACCGTTCGGCGAGTCGGGCGAGCCCTGCCACGGTGTCAGGCCACGGCGGGAGCCTGCGACCTGCCAGGGCCAGCGCCGCTACGGCGGCCGGGTCGTCGACTCCGGCGGCATCGGCGACGAGCCGGGCGGCTTCCAGGTCGAGGACGTCGCTGGTGAGGTAGGGCCGGACGCCGTCGAGGATGCGACGCTGCTCGCGGTCGATGTGCTGCTGCCACAGCGACAAAAGCTGCTCGACCCCGGGATCGTCGATCGACGGGTCGAGTTCACGAATGCCGGCGCGGATGCCGGCGGGTTCGTCGACGAGCGTGCCGAGCACGTCGAACACGACGGCATCGATCTCCAGCTCTGACATGGGAGAGGTCTCCTGGGCGTAGGAGGGGCGTAGGAGGGGCTGTTAGCCGAACGCAGCGGGAAGCCACCCTGATTCCCGCACCGCACGGCTTGTGCAGCAACCGCATCAACGTCGCCCCACCACCGGCGCCCAAAAAGCCAGAACGCACGATCGGCGCACCCACCTCCGCGTAACCCACGGAGCGAGCGACCGGCAGCCAAGAGACGCGGCGTGGCTCCGTCCATGATCCGCCGACCAGGCCCTGGCCGCCGCGACCCGGCGCGGACAGCCGTCCGCGGTGGCGCGAAGTGCGGGGCGGCCCGCTCCTCAGAGCTCGCCTGTGGCACGAGTTCTTCGATCGACTCGCCAAGATATTGGCGCGACGCCGCAGGCTGCGGGGAGGGCCACAGCCGCGCGGGCCTGCCTGACCCTCACAGCTCAAGAACCCGCGCGGCCGTCGTGAGGGCACGGCCTGCCCGAGAGGCTGTCAGACCCGGTCAAGGGGGCGGTGCGGACCCCTGGGAAGTTCCCATTCGATTGTGTCGCCGGGGCGCACCATGCCGCCTTCCTTCACGATGCTCATGATTCCGGCTTTGCGCACGATGTTCCCCGCCTCATCGCGGCCGACGACCTGCTTCAGCAGCCCGTCCTGGAAGTTGTCGATCTGCAGGCAGGGATTGCGCAGCCCGGTGACTTCCAGGACCGCGGAGTCGCCGATGCGCAGCAATGTGCCGACCGGCAGACCGAGCAGATCGATGCCGCGCGTGGTGATGTTCTCGCCGAGGTCGCCGGGCGTCACCTTGAAGCCTTCTTCGCCGACCTCGGCGAAGAGCTCTTCGTGAATGAGGTGGACCTGGCGCAGGTTCGGTTGGGTGGGATCCTGCGCTACGCGCGAGCGGTGCTTGACCGTCACGCCAGCGTGCACGTCCCCCTCCACACCGAGCCCCGCAAGCAACCTGACGCTGTCCCGGCTCGGTTTGGTGAACGAGTACTCCCCGTTGCTGCTGACCGCCGTCACTCTCCCGCTCATACCTCGACCCCCTTCGTCGGTAACTATGATCCGTCACGAGCCTAGCCCTGGGAGCCTTTGGGGGCCTTTTGCGGCCACGACCTAACCCGATTCCGGAGGAACCCGCATGAGTGACGGAATCGCCTGGATCGGCGTACACAGCACGACAGGCAGTTCAGCCGCCCTGCCCGGCATGCTCGGAGGGATATCGCTCACCTGCGCCCGCGGCCTCGACGCGGACGAGTTCCTCATCGCGCTGGGCGCCGACCTCGACGAGCTCGCCGACCGTACCCCCTGCAAGGACCTCGTCGTGCCGGCGAGGCGACGAGGTGACCCGTCGCCTCACGTGAATCGCGCCATGTACGGGACGTGCGGCGACTGGGTCTACGTGCTGGAGGACTGGGGCATGGCAACGTGGGCCACCGGCTACCGAGCGGTGGAGTCGATGCGGCCCGCACCGGACGAGGAGATCGTCTGCGTGACGATGAACTCATGGAGCCCGCCGCAGAGGATCATCCATGCTGCGGGAGACGGGCGCGCCTGGCAGGCCGAGTTCGGGCAGGACACCGGGCAGGACTCGGCCCTGGACGCGGCGCTCCACGCGACCGGCGCGGTGTTCCCGTCCATCGGGGAGGTGGGTGAGGCCGCCGTGGTGGCGTACTACGAGGAGCACGCGCCCGGGCTGCCCGTAGCGGTGTTCACAGCCATCGGCAACTACTGCGGTCTGTCCATCGATCAGGAAGCCGTTCAGGCGGGTGATCTTCCCGCGGTCCTGATTCCCATGGTCTGACCGCCGGCAACGGCGCCGGCCCCGTGCCGTTCTCGGTGTGGGGCCAACGTCGTTGCGGGGCGGCTGCTACTGGGCGGTCAGCTTGCAGATGACGGGCTCACCGTTGCCGGGCGTCCCGTACAGGCAGGTGTTCGCCGCGCTCATGCGCGTGTCCAGCCAGTAAGCGTCCTTGTCCATGATGCGCATGTCGCGCATGAACGTCGCGAAGTGGTTGCCCATGGACTCCTGGTTGTGCATGCCGGAGATCGCGGAGCGGCCGCACACTTCCTTGAACGTCGGGTCGGTACCGTTCAGGCTGAACAGGTGCACCGCAGTGCCGTGCGTCTTGGCGTAGGTGCCGATGCACGCCGCGCCGGTGTCGCAGGACACTAAGCACCAAGTAAGGTTCCGGTAAAGCCGATTACGGCACCGGCTGCCTGACACGCGGCGGACCGTGCAGGACCCCGGGCATGGGCAGGCCATAAACACGAGACAGACCACAGCGCACGCGCACGGCGGGGATGCGGGCCCGGACGACGACGGAGTTGTCGATTCGTGCGCGTGGTCGGGCCTTGGTGGTCGGCCCTCTGGTCGGGGCGGGCGCTGGCCTGTTCGGGGCGTTCCACGGTGATTGTGGCCGGATTTCGTCACCGGTGGGTCACAGGTCGCAGTGCGGGAGAACTGCCGACTGCACGGTTCTGTCTGGTTCGACGGGGGCGGCAAGGAGCCGTGCCCCGGACAACTCGGAGTCGGGGGACAGCATGCAGTACATGAAGGCAATGCGCGGTTCGGCGGTGACGGCCGTCGTGGCTTCGGCGGCGCTGGCAGTGGCGGGATGTCAGCCCGGCGGGGGCGGTGCGGACACCGCAGACGGCGGCGTCACTCCGTCCGGGGCCGTCAGCTCAGCGACCTCCTCCTCCACGCCCGGCGCCCCGAAGCCCGCCGGCTCCGCCTCCGGTCCCTCCACGCCCTCCGGTCCCTCGACGCCCTCCTCCTCCCGGCTCACGCCCGCCGCCTCCGCACCTGCGTCGTCCGCACCCGCTCCGGGGGCCTCGGCAGCGTCCTGTTCCGCGGGCAGTGTGAAGGCGACCGCCCGTCAGGCCGCCGTGCGGCCGGACGGTACGGGTACCGGGGCGGCCGTCGTCGAGTTCACCAACGTGTCCGGACAGACGTGCGTCCTCACGGGGCACCCCACTGTGGCCGGCGCCGCGAACGGCTCTCCCGAGATGAACGTCCCGCTCACCGTGAAGCCAACCGGAACCGCGGCGTCAGTGAAGGTGGCCCCCGGCGGCAAGGCGTGGGTGAAGTTGACCTTCGTGCAGGTACAGGGAGAGGCCGACGGGTACTGCGTGTCCGGTTCGGCCCCCGTGGTGTATCCCACGATGGTCGTCCGGCTGCCGGGGTCCGGGGCGCACCAAGTGGCCCTGGACGACGGACAGTTCGCCGAGTGCGACGACACCGTCACCGTCACCTCCGTATCGGCAGCCATGCCTTCCTGACCGATTCGTCGGTGGAAGGGCGCCTCGGGCCACCTGCTTGCCACGGCGGAGGGAGACGCGGCCGTAGGCAGCCTGGACGTCCGCCATCGCCTTCTCGTACGTCTTACTCGGGGTGTCGATCGTCAGCTGAACGCCCTCCCCCTCACATGCTCCCCTCGAAGGGGCACCGCCGATCGTTGTCGTACGCCTTCGATCTACAACCCGTAGAAGGAAGCCTGAGCCGTGCCGGAGGAGGAGAGTGTTCTGCGCTCTCCGAATCCGGGGGAGGCGGGCGTGTACCGGTGGGCGAAGCGGCGCAGGTGGTAGGCCATCCGGTCGCGGAGAACGTCGGTGCCGGTGACGCGGCCTGCACCACTGCGAACGCCCACTCGTAGGCGCCGGCCTGCGCGTCGATCGTCAGCTGCACACCCGGCCCGGCCTCCGTCCTCGAGCCGGCTCCCCTTCCCGCTGTCGAAGGTGCTCAAGACCTAAGCGCCTGCGGCAGAAAGCGGTAGCAGCAGCAGCCACACGTATTGCGCGCGTCCCGCTCCGTCCAGAACCCTGTCGGGCCTGTCCGGAACACAGTCCGCCATTCGCGGTGATCGTATGAAGAACTGCCTGCCTGCCTGCACCGGCGAACCTGGCCTGGGGCTTAGCGCGCCGTGAGAATGGCAGCCAGCCATAGCGGACTTCCGTGACCGATCGAGGAGTTCAGGTGCATCTGCGCAAGCGTGCGATTGCCGCCGTGTTCGTGACCACCGCAGCCTTCACCGCCATCGCCCCGCAGGCCATGGCCGCCCCCATGCCCTGGGAGACCAGCAAGACCCCCGCAGCCGCCACTCACGACACCAGCTCCACAGCGACCAGCGAGAGCGGCACCGTCACCGTGCTGTGCGTCGGCGGCTGCTACCAGTAGGCGCCCTCGTCGGGGACATGAAGACCACAGGGTCCGGGGAGGCTCCGAATCCGCTCAGGCCGCTGGCGCGCGGTCAACGCACCTCATCTCGTGGCGCTGGTGCGGGCCGGCGCCCGTTTCGAACGCGGCCGTCTGGTCGAGTGCCCCGAGGAGGCCGCCGCGTGAACAGATCAACAGCGCCGATGATCGTTTCAATTCGAGGCCCAACTACGCGATCATGCGGGCCGCGCCCCGCGCGTCCAGTGGTGCTTCATCCCGACCTACGCTTCCTGGGCCACACGATCGAGGCCCACTTCGACCTCCTGCGGCAGTTCACCCTGGCCAACTCCCACCACCGCAGCCACCCGGCGCAAACTCGGGCACTGCACCGCTACCCACGCCGGCGCAACGCCAACGCCCGCCACCCCGACACTCGTCGCCCAACGCAAAGAACGTGGGGCATCCGCAGCGAAAAGGGCATCCGCTGGGGCCCGCAGCCTGAGACCACGCGGTGGCCTGTGACTCAAAAGCCCCGCAACACGCCGTCGTCGTCGACGGCATCGGTGAAATCCTCGAAGTCCATGTTCGCGCCCGAGAGGTTGTTCTCGATGCTCCACAACTCGGCCGCAACGACGCGGACACAACGCGGACGCTCTGACCGCAAGTCCACCACGAGGAGCGGCCGTTCAGTCGAGGCGACAGCTACGGAGTCCGCCAGAACCAGAAGTGGATGCTGGTACTCCGCGGGGATCAGGTCGAGGGTCTGGTCGGGTGTCAAGCCCTCGTACCTCCGGTCATCCACGAGTGCGACGTTGGCCAGGAAGCCGTCCTTGCTGGGCGAGAACAGCGCCTCCCGCAGTTCCTCCCAAGCACCGTCTGCCGAGAAGTCGGTGCGCACAACGAGGGCTTCGGAAGTGCCGGGGAGCTGATTCATGCGCGGACAGTACCGCCAACCCGGTGAACCGATCCGGCCACAGCACTGGCCAGCCTCCTCTCCGGCACAACCAGTCCGCCGCAGGCGGCAGCACTCGCGCCACCTCCATCGCCTACCGCGCC
Source organism: Streptomyces sp. NPDC005402 (assembly GCF_040606575.1). Lineage (NCBI taxonomy): Bacteria > Bacillati > Actinomycetota > Actinomycetes > Kitasatosporales > Streptomycetaceae > Streptomyces > Streptomyces sp. NPDC005402. The sequence continues at coordinate 7,403 of NZ_JBEXFB010000023.1, read as the reverse complement.
CGTAGGCCCGGCTGCGTGGTGTCAACCTTCTCGGTACGGGGCGTGACGAGGGCGGGGGCACCACATGGCGACGGTTGGATGCCGGGGCGGCGTGGGTGCGAGCACAGTGCCAGCCGCGGCGCCGTGCGCACCGCCGTCGCCGATCTTCTGCCCGAGCATGTCGCCGGCGACGTTGCCCCGGTGCCGGACCTGCTCGTCGCCCTCGGCATGCCCGGCAAGGTCGCAGGCTTCCTCCGCACCGGCGAGCGGGACGACGCCGAGCGGGCCGCAAGGCTGTCCTTGATCGGAGTGTTGCACGTGAGTGAGGCCGAGCACTCACGAAGAAATCGCATAAAAAGGTGTTAATCCACCATATGAAGTCACTCGAGTGTAGGCAGGGCTCCGTGAGAGCCGTGAGCCGACATCCTGAGGAGAGCTGCTGATGAGTGAGTCCGTACATGACGGGGGCGGAGGACTGCGGCAGGCCGCGGAGACAGTCAAACAGGAGACGTCAGCAACGACGGATCAAGCCAGGCAGGCTGCGGGCGAGGTGACGACTACGGCTGCCGAGCAGGCGAGAGCGGTCGCGGAAGAGGCGCGTCGGCAGACAGGCGCAGCGGTCCAGGATCTGCGCAGCCGGGCCATGGAAGAGGCCGAGGGACAGACCCGGCGGGCGGCCGGAGTGCTGCGGCAGTGGGCACAGGACCTGTCCGAACTCGCCGAGAAGGCGGACGGCGACTCGCCCGCGCGCAGCCTGGTGGCCCAAGTAGCCGACCGGGGACATCAGACGGCTGACTACGTGGACAAACAAGGTGTCGAAGGCATCACCGACGACCTGCAGAGGTTCGCCCGTCGGCGCCCTGGGCTTTTTCTGGGCGGAGCGCTGCTGGCCGGGCTGGCTGTCGGGCGTCTGGGCAAGGTCGCGGGCAAGGCCGCGCAGTCCAACGACGGCGGTCAGGCGCAGTCCACGGCCGCGGGGCCGTCCCCGTACTCGGTCGAGCCCGACACACCGGCCTCGCCGTCGGGTGCGGGCCAGTGGACACCCCCGCAGCCGGTATCCCCGCCGACCGTGCCCTCGCCCCCGCCGCCCTTGCCGCCCACCTCTGGCGATATGCCGGCGCCGCCGCATCCGGGGGTGTGAGGTGTCTTCCTCGATCCAACCGAACCGGGACGGCCGCTACGGTGAGGAGCGGTCCGTGGGTGAGCTGCTGTCCCTGGTGACCTCGGACGTCCAGACCCTCCTGCGCCAGGAGGTCGAACTGGCCAAGACGGAGATCCGACAGGAAGCGACCAAGGTGGGCAAGGCGGCCGGCATGTACGGCGGCGCGGGGTTCGCCGGCTACATGGTCCTGCTGTTCCTGTCACTGGCCGCCGTATTCGGCCTGGCCAATGTGATGGACGCCGGCTGGGCCGCGCTGATCGTCACCGCCGTATGGGCCGTGGTGGCAGCCGTGTTGTACTCGCGGGGACGTGCCCGGATGCGCACCGTGTCCCCCAAGCCGGAGCAGACCCTCGAAACGATGAAGGAGAACACCCAATGGGCACGTCACCCGACCAGCTGAGGGCGGACATCGACGTCACCCGCGACCGCTTGTCCGCTGATGTCAACCGTCTCGTCGACCGGGCCAGTCCCCGGCAGATGGTGCGTCGTCGTACCGGCAAGGCGCGCGGCACACTCACCGGGCTTCGGGAGCGGATCATGGGCTCCGCCTCCGAGACGGGGCACAGCATGGCCGGCAGCGCCCGGTCGGCGGCTGACTCCCTGCAGGAGGGCACCGGACAGGCAACCGACACCGCTCTCGGCGCCGCTCAACAGGCAGGTGAGGCTGTCAAGCAAGCGCCCGAGCAGGCCATGCGCCAAACGCAGGGCCATCCCTTTGCCGCCGGCTTGATCGCTTTCGGCACCGGCGTGCTGGCCTCGTCCCTCCTTCCGGCGTCCCAGACCGAGCAGCAGGCCGCCTCGGACATGATGCAACAGGGCCAGGAAGCCCTCGAGCCGGTGAAACAGGCGGCACTCGAATCCGCGCAGAACCTCAAGGAAGGCGCCCAGGAGGCAGCACGCAGCGCGGCGCAGGAAGTGAAGGACACCGCCGACGAGGCCGTCCGTACCACTCAGGACACCGCCCGCGATCAGGCTGACACCATGGCCGACCAGGCCCGCGGTAGCGCGTCCCATGTCGCCGACCAAAGTCGACAACAGTGAGCCGCTCCGCCCGATCAGGACCAGCGCTCCCTCCGGCGCCTCTCACCAGTAATGACCACGCCCCGCTGACATTCGCACTGGCACGGGCGGTGGTGTGCTGGTGGTGGGAGCAGGAGAAGTTCTGGGCCCCGGCGCCAGTGCGCCGGGGCCTGCGTGTGCGTCGTGGCTCAGCGGACCGTGCGGCTCACCCGGTGTGGATCTCCAAGGCGGCACGCACGGCGGACTCCACGGCTCCCTCGATCCACGCCGGCTTGACGGACGTGTGGTCCCCGGCGAAGTGCAACGGCCCTTCGCGCACGGGGATAGCGGGCAGCAACTCCGTGTGCTGTCCGGGCAGGAGCACCGACGCCTCCCCATAGGCGTAGGGGTCGCGCAGCCAGCTCTGAGTGCGGCCCCCGCCGGTGTAGAAAACCTCGACGCGCTGGCCGTACACCTGCTGGAGGCCGCACAGAGCGTGTGGGTACCGTGCCTCGTCGTCCAGCGAGTCCCAGCGCAGCGCGTCGTCCGCCCAACTGTAGGAGGCCAGGACCACTCCCCCAGAGCTGCCCGGGACCGGATGGGAGGGGTGGAACATGAACCGGTTGGCGTTGTCCGACAACGAGCCGCCTCCCACGACGTCGACCGCCTCCGGCTGGTCGCGCGCGATCGCGCGGTTGGCGGCGTAGTGGGTGCGCTGCCCCGCTGTGATGTGCCCGGCGGGCACGGAGGGATGGGCGCCGAGCAGGCTGCCGTCCGTGGCGGCGCGGCCGGTGCGGTAGGCGTCGTACAGGCCTGGGTCGACGGCGTTCAGCTCGCGCTTCCAGTCGGCCTCGTCGAACTCCCACCAGCGGCGGCTGAACTCCAGCAGCACCTTGGTCGCGCTGTCGTAGTGCAGTTCGCAGACCGCGCGGCGCTTGCCGTACGACATGGGCGGGGCGATCTGTACGTGTCGCAGTCCGGAGAACGGCACCGTGACCACGGCGACGTCCGCGGTGAACTGCTCGCGTACGACGGGACCGTCGCGCCCCTCGGACACGGTGTCCACCCATACGTGCGGGCCCTTGATCCGGACGTTCTCGGTGTCCGGCGAAGGGCGGTCGGGGTGGTGGTACTCGATGCGCGTGACACGACGGTCGAACCGCACGTCCTTGCGCACGCGTTCCAGGAGGGCATCCGGCAGCACGGCCGTGCCGCCCTCCAACTCGTAGAAGGGCGTGTCGGGGCTGATGAGGGAGGAGCCGATGAAGCTGTGGATGAAGGACAGAGGAAGGCGTGAGGTGAGGTTCTCCAGGGTGCCGATCAGATCGATGGTCCGCTCGTCGAAGCCGGCGTGCTCGGTCAGGAAGCGGAACATCGACCAGTCACCGAACCGCTGCACCACGCGGGCCCAGCCCCGCACCCGCTCAGGGAGTGGCTTGTCGACCCGCTTGCCGTCGCCGTTGACGTAACTGAACTCGTCGCGCACCGGGTCCAGAGCGGTGCGCAGGATGGCGGCGGCAGGGGTGTCCCAGTGGGCCCGGGGTACGCCGAAGGACCGGTTGATGCGCCGGGGCGCGCGGGCGTAGTCGGCGCGCCGCATGCGGATCCCGTTCACGTGGATCCAGGTGCGGTTGGCGGGACGTCCCTCGTTGTCGACGTCCACATAGTGGAAACGCCGCTTCTTCAGACCGAACTGGTCGATCAGCTCCATCACCAGCGGATGGCTGCCAGGGATACGCATAGCCCCCGCTTCGGCGTACTGGAGCGGATCGGTGAAGGGCTGCTTCGCTTGTTCGTGGCCGCCGTTGCGGAAGGTCTTGATGCGTCCGCCCACGCGGTTGCCGTTGGCCTCCAGCACCGTCACATGGTGACCTGCCTTCTTCAGCAGCCAGGCACACACCAGCCCGGCCGGACCGGCTCCGATGACCAGAACGTCCTTCGGGCGGGTCCGCCGCTGAGCCGGCAGCCCCTGCTTGAGAACGCGCTGGTAGCGCGGGGCGAGAGGGCGGTTGTCGGAGTCCAGGACGAGCAGTGCGCGAGCGACGGCCAGGCACCGGTCGAAGTCGGCGCCCCGGCCGGCGGTCGGAGCGGTCGGCGCGGGCAGGGCCGCGGCGACACCGCCGGACAGGGCCGTCGCCACCGTGGCCGTGCCGGCCACCGCCGCGAAGCTCCGCCGGGAGAAACCGCCGCCTGAGTGCACCACCGCGTGATCTTCAGTCATGCGGCCTTTGTACCGGTGCCGTGACCAGACGATGGCCCTCCGCTCAGGCGTTGACTCGAAGGAGCGAAGACGGCGACAAACCCTGACGTCGAGCAGGTCCGTCGGCGTGGACGGCTCGGGAACCCCGAAGGGATGAATGCGGAGCAAACCCCGTCTACCGCTTCGACCGGTCCCCCACACTGCCACATGCGTATTCGCATCCGTGCTCTTCGGCGGGCATGCGGTCGTGTCAGGAAGGCGACGCGCCGCGCAGGCCTCGCGAGAGTGCCGGTTGGTGGAGGGGGAAGGGTGGCGCAGCGGCGCACTCCGTTCGGTGACAGAGCCCATTACTGGTTCGACAGCACGCTGGCCCGCGGTGCCCCCGCTCTCGTCGGCTGGATGGCGTTGTTGTGTCTGGCCATTGTCGTCCCGGCCAGTGCGGTGCTGGTGTGGACCGACCCTGACGCACCGGCGCCCCTGGCGGACCGGCTGGCGCAGGTATGGCGCCTCACCGGGGAGACACTGCGGCTGGGCGGTGCCACGGGGGCGCCGGTGCGCGTGGTGATGTCGGTGCTGCTCGCACTGGTCGCTCTGCTGTACGTCTCGACGCTCGTCGGCCTCATCACGACGGCGCTCACCGAGCGGCTCACTCAGTTGCGACGAGGCCGTTCCACCGTGCTCGAACAAGGGCACGCCGTGGTCCTGGGGTGGTCGGAACAGGTCTTCACCGTGGTGAGCGAGCTGGTGGCCGCCAACGCCAACCAGCGACGCGCGGCGGTGGCCGTCCTGGCCGACCGGGACAAGACCGCCATGGAGGAGGCCCTGAGCACGAAGGCCGGTCCCGCCGGCGGTACGCGGCTGATCTGCCGCAGTGGTCCCACTACCGACCCGACCGTGCTCACCCTGACCAGCCCGGCCACGGCCGGTGTCGTGCTGGTCCTGCCCCAAGACGAGCCGGACGCCGACGCTGAGGTGGTCAAGACGCTGCTGGCGCTCCGGGCAGCCCTGACCGGGGAGGGGACTCATCCGCCTGTCGTCGCCGCCGTCCGGGACGACCGCTACCGCCTGGCCGCCTGTCTCGCCGCCGGACCGGGCGGCATCGTCCTGGAGAGCGACACCGTCACGGCCCGGCTCATCGTCCAGGCTTCCCGTCGGCGTGGGCTCTCCCTCGTCCACCAGGAACTGCTGGACTTCGCCGGCGATGAGTTCTACCTGGTCGCCGAGCCGACCTTGACAGGCCGGCCGTTCGGCGACGCGCTGCTGTCCTATCAGACATCGAGCGTCGTCGGGATGATGCGAGAAGGCACCCCCCTGCTCAACCCGCCACCGCAGACGCCCCTGGCCCCGGACGACGTGCTCATCGTCATCTCCCGTGACGACGACACGGCCTGGCCGCACGACTGCGCGGAGTTGGTCGAGAAGGCGGCGATGGCATCCGGCCCTCCGACGCCCGCGCGACCGGAGCGAGTTCTCCTGCTGGGCTGGAATCGCCGGGCGCCGCTCATCGTCGACCAGTTGCGCCGCCGCGCCCGGCCTGGATCAGTCCTCGACGTGGTGGCGGACGATCGCGAAGTGACTGTACGGCAGGTGAGCGAGGCCGACACGCACAGCGGTAGCGACCTGACCCTGACGCTGCACCACGCGGACATCACCCGTCCCGAAACCCTGAAACGTCTGGACGTGCATTCCTACGACAGCGTGATCCTGCTCGGCCAGGACCCCGCTCCCGGACAGCCACAGGACGACCCCGACAACCGCACGCTCGTCACCCTGCTGCTGCTGCGCCAACTGGAGGAAGCCACCGGGCGCGAACTGCCGGTGGTCACCGAAATGATCGACGACCGCAACAGGGCGCTGGCCCCCATCAGCCCCGGAGCCGACGTGATCATCAGTGGCAAGCTCATCGGTCTGCTCATGGCACAGATCTCCCAGAACCGGCATCTGGCAGCGGTGTTCGAGGAACTGTTCTCCGCCGACGGCACCGGGGTTCACCTGCGGCCTGCCACCGACTACGTGCTGCCAGGGCGTGAGACCTCCTTCGCCACGGTCGTGGCTGCTGCACGCCATCGCGGCGAATGCGCCATCGGTTACCGAAGCCATGACGACTCGTCGACGGGTCCCGGCTACGGCGTGCGGATCAACCCGCCTAAAGCCGAGCGGCGCCGCTGGTCGGTCCAGGACGCGGTGGTCGTCGTCGGGAAGACATGATCCGGTGCCGGGAGTGGCAAACGGGTGTACGGCCGGGGGCCACCGCGGCTGGGGCGCTGTGGTGCGGAAGCGCTGGACGGTGACGCCGGAATCGGCCGGCACACCGTGAGAGAGAAACCGCACGATGGAACAGTCTGAGCTGGAGAGCAAGATCCAGAAGCTGGAGACGGCTCTGGCCACGCAGGAGGCGACCCTGGCGGGGCGCAGGCCACACAGGCGGCGGCGCAGGCGGGGATGACGTCGCCGTTCACCGCGACGCAGACCGGGACGTGGGCGGTGATGGCCACCGGCAGTGTCGCGCTGCTGGTGAAGATCTTCCTCGGCATGGCCATCGCCAGGGACTGACGGCTGGCCGCCTACACCAAGGGCTCAGGGGTCGCCCGTCTGGCTTTGCGCCGCCTCCTGCCTCATCCGAGGGTGGGGCACGAGGTGGCGCTGCTGCGCTGCGGCGGTGGCGTGGTGCCGGTCGACGCCCACAGCGGGCGCTGCGGCTTGGCGCCCTGCGCCTCCAGTGCGCACCACGGGTCGGAGGAGAAGACCTCCTCGTATGCCTGGTAGGCCAGCTGACGCTGATGCCCCGTGCAATGGACGTGGTGATCGCAGCGAGGCCTTCCTGTGTCGCCGGGATCTTGATGAACAGGTCGGGCCGGTCGACCAGCCACCACAGGTGAGCCGCCTCCGCGGCGGTGGCGGCTGTGATGGTCCGCAGCGCCTCTCCAACGCTGACCTCGCGGATGGCCATCGCGTGCACCTGGTCGTCCTAGGTCCTGTCTGATAATGATCTTGTGGTGGGTCGTGGTGAGTTGACGGATGCGGCGTGGGAGCGGATAGCGCCGCTGTTGCCGGGTGTTGACG